>VXNE01000069.1 GCA_009840715.1 Gammaproteobacteria bacterium | reverse complement strand
ACGGCGTCGACGCCGTCGCCATCGCCACCGGCAACGACTTCCGCGCCATCGAGGCGGCCGCCCATGCGTACGCGGCGCGCGACGGCCGCTACCGCGGGCTGACCCGCTGGACGCGCAACGCCGACGGCGACCTCGTCGGCGAAATCGACATGCCGATGAAGGTGGGCACGGTCGGCGGCTCGCTGGAGACGAACCCCACCGTGCGCATCAACCACCGCCTCCTCGGCTCCCCCGGCGCCACCGAGTTGGCCGGAGTGATGGGCGCAGTCGGCCTCGCGCAGAACTACGCCGCCCTGCGCGCCCTGACCACCGCGGGCATCCAGCAGAACCACATGCGGCTGCACGCCCGCAGCGTCGCTTCCGTGGCGGAAGTGCCTGAAGCCCTCTTCGACGAGGTCGTGAACGCCCTCATCGAATCCGGCGAGATCAAGGTGTGGAAGGCCCGCGCACTCGTAGAGAAGCTGAGCCGAGCGCCGAGCGCGGGCGCCGTTACCGACGAGCCTTCATCCGGGGAGCGTGAGGGCGGCCCGCGTCAGGGGATTGCCCCTCGCGAGAAAACACCGGCGAGTGCCGCGTCCGGCAAGGTCATCCTGCTCGGCGAGCACGCGGTGGTCTACGGGCGTTCCGCGCTGGCCATGCCGATCCCCCTCGCCGTGGAGGCGAAGATCTCCGACGCCCGGGAAGGCATCCACCTCTCGATTCCGCGCTGGGATCTGGAACAGCGCATGCCTCCGGCGGACAAGCATCCCGACGGCGCCCCGGGCATCCTCGCGACGCTCCTCCGGCGCCTCGACCTGTGGGAGCGGTCCATGACCATCGAGATCGTCCCCCACGTGCCCCGGGCGATGGGCCTCGGCGGATCCGCGTCCCTGGTCGTCGCCGTACTGCGCGCGCTGGACGCCCACTACGCCCTTGGGCTCGCCGACGAAGAGATCAACGCGCATGCATACCAGTGCGAGCAGGCGGCGCACGGGCGCGCATCCGGGGTGGACAACACCGTCGCTACCTACGGGGTACCGCTCCTGTACCGCAAGGACAACACTCCCGCGTTCGAGACCGTCCGGGCCTCACGGCCCCTGCCGCTTGTGATCGGCATCGGCACTCAGGCCAGCCTGACGGCGCACACCGTGAGCCGTGTGCAGGCCGCCTGGAAGGAGCGGCCGGCGCGTTACGAAGCGGTCTTCGACCAGATCGAGTCGCTGACCCAGGCCGCCGTGGAGGCGATGCGGGACGGGTTGCTTGAAGACCTCGGCGAGCTGATGAACCTGTGCCAGGGGCACCTGAACGCCCTGCAGGTCTCCACGCCCGAGCTCGAGCAGATGGTCCACATCGCGCGCAGCAACGGCGCGATCGGCGCGAAACTCACCGGCGGCGGAGGCGGCGGCTCCATCGTGGCCCTGGCGCCGCGGGCGCGCGACCGCGTCAGTGAAGCGCTGCAGGCGGCGGGCTTCGAGACCCTCTCCTTCGAGGTCGGATGACATGACCACCCCCGCACGCGTCGTCGTCGTACCCACGGATCCCGCGCCACTCGAGGTGCAGGACGTCCGGCTGCCGGACCCCGGCCCGGACCAGGTGGTCGTGAAGCAGTTCGCTTCCGGCGTCTGCCACTCGCAACTGCACCAGATCGGCAGGCCGCGGCAGCATCCGCTGATCCTCGGACACGAGTCGACCGGCATCGTCATCGCCCGGGGCAACGCCGTGACCCACGTCGATGAGGGGGACACCGTACTCGTCACGTGGGTCCCGCGCGACGCCGCGCGGGCCGGTGGTTTGCCGGCGCCGGCGGCCCTCGACGTGGCCGGCGGTACGGCCCGGGCGCCCAACGTCTTCACCTGGGCGGACCACACGATCGCCGACCAGCAGTACGTCGTGAAGGCGCACCCCGGCATCGCGAAGGATGTCACCGCCATCATCGGCTGCGCGATCATGACCGGCGCCGGCGCGGTGCTGAACACGGCCGACGTCCAGCGCGGCGAGAGCGTCGCGGTGTTCGGCGTCGGCGGCGTCGGCCTCTCCGCCGTCGTCGGCGCTCGCATGCGCGGCGCGGAGCCGATCATCGCCGTCGATCTCGACGACGAGAAGCTCGAGTTCGCCAGGCGTTTCGGCGCCACCCACGGCGTCAACGCGGCCAGGGTCGACCCGGTCGAAGCGATCCACGAGATCACCGGTCGGCCGAACCAGACCGCCATCACGCGCCTGCCCGTGACCGGGGTCGACTACGCCTTCGACTGCATCGGCCTGAAGACGACGATGGAGCAGCTCGTGCCGTCCTGCCGCCCAGGCCACTTCGGGGTCTGCCAGGGGGGCACGGCGGTGCTGGTCGGCATCCCGAGCGAGTCCGTCGAACTGAACGCGATGCAGATCGTCAGCCAGGAGAAGCAGTTCCGCGGCAGCATCGGGGGATCGTGCTGCCCCGACCGCGACTTCCCGATGTTCCTGGACTGGCACGCCAACGGCGACCTCGACCTGGATGCCCTCGTCACGGAGCGGTACGGCATCGACGACATCAACGAGGCGACCGAGGCGCTCCGCCAGGGCCGCATCGCCGGGCGCGCGATCCTGGAGTTCGACGACTGAGCGGAGCGTCCGAAGCGGGGGCGGCCCGTTCCCCGCTCCTGGAACGTCTCGCCGGTTTGGCGCTCGCGTGCGTCCACCGGGAGTATCCGAACCGCATCGGGCATCTGCTCGAGTCCGATGCCGACGCCCTGTCCCCGAGGCGCCTGACGCCGGCCTTCTACGGCTGCTTCGACTGGCACAGCGCGGTGCACGCGCACTGGCTGCTCGCCCGCCTGTGCCGCACGGAACCCGACTCGGACTACGCGACGGAGGCCCGAGCCGCACTGGAGCGGACGCTCACACTCGAGAACATCGCCGCCGAGCACCGGTACGTGGCAAGGCGGCCCGCCTTCGAACGTCCTTACGGCATGGCCTGGGTCCTTCAGCTCGCCGCCGAACTGCACGAGTGGAACGACCCGGAGGCCAGGGGCTGGCGCGATGTTCTGCGCCCGCTGGAGCACCACGCGGCCGGAGTCTTCGCGGACTGGCTGCCCAAGCTCTCGCATCCGATCCGTAGCGGAACGCACGATCAGACGGCGTTCTCGCTCGGGCTGGTGCACGACTGGGCCCGAATCACGGGCGCCTCGAGCCTGGCAAGCCTGGTCGAGCGACGCAGCATTGCCTTCTACGGAGCCGACCGCGACGCACCGCTCGCCTACGAGCCCTCCGGCCACGACTTCCTGTCGCCGAGCCTCGCCGAGGCTGACCTGCTGCGGCGTATCCTGCCGCGCGATGCCTACGGAAAGTGGTTCGCCGAATTCCTGGGCGCGTTCGCGCTCAACCCCGTGACGGTCGCGGACCAGGACGACGGACACCTGGTGCACCTCGCCGGCCTCAACGTGAGCCGCGCGTGGATGCTCGACGGCATCGCCTCCGCCGCGCCTTCAGACCGGATCTCCGCGATGGCGGCGCGCCACAGGGCCGCCGGGCTCGCCGGACTCGACGATCTGGGGTACGCCGGCGCGCACTGGATCGCGACGTTCGCCGGCTACCTGGTCACCGGTCGCGGGTTGTCGGACTGACTGTTGGCGCTCCGTTCGCGCCGCTACTCCCCAAGCAACTCCGTTCCGAAACCCGTCGCACGCCCGAATCCGCTCCGCGCGGCATAGCCGAGGCGCTCGAAATCGGCGCCCATCTCGCCGCTCTTGCCGAAGGCGTCATCGAGGCCGCACAGCGTCGAGAACACCGGTGGATTGCGGTCGACGATCTCCAGGTCGATCTCCTCGTAGCGCTCGATCGGGCGCACGAAGTTGCGGGAGTAGGCGTTGTGCAGGGAGGTTCGCTTGCCCGCCGCCTTGCGCGGCGTCGAACCATGCCAGGTGGCCCCGTGCCAGAAGGCGATGCTGCCCGGCGCCAACTCGATGGTCACCGAGCCCTCCTGGGTCGTGCCCTGCGGCACCTGGCGTCTCTCGCGGAAGCTGCCCGGCACGATGACGGTAGGACCGCAGTCGCCGCGGAAGTCGTCGATGGCCCAGACGGCGGTGGCTTCCAGGCAGAAGTCCGGAAACGGTTCCTCCACCATCGAAGCCGCGTAGTCGGAGTGGAGACCGGGGTGCGTGTCGAGGCCCGGGCCCTTCACGATCGTGTCCGACTGGTAGATCAGGTTGCCGCGGCCGAGCAGGTGGTCCGCCAGGGTCACCACCCACGGATGGATCACGGCCTCTTCCCAGATCTGCCCACGCTCCAGGAGCATCGTCGCCCGGAAACTCGCATCCTCCGCGCGTCCCGCGTGATTCCTGTGCGTCTCCTCGCGCAGGGCCAACGCGTACTCGTCCGTAAACGCGTCTTCGAGCACCGTGTAGCCGGTGTCCGCCAGCGCCGCGACATGGCGCTCGAGACCGTAGTGCTTTACGCGGTGCGCCACATCCGGGTTGTTGAGCGTGCGGCGCGCCAGGTGATCGTGCATCTCGCCCAGGAGCCCGGCGAGCTCGGGATCCTCCGGCATCGCCCCGACGGGCTCGCCGGCCCGGTCCCTCGCCAAGTGTCTGTACTCCCGCACGATCCGCTCGCGGTAGGTCGGGTCGTCGCCGTACACCACCCAGGCCATCGGCAGGCCCGCGTTGTAGTCGCCGCGCTGGAACAGGTCGACGTCGGTCCTCGGTCGCGTTTCCGTCTGGACCGTCCCGTCGGCGATGCGCACCGTGTAGCCGAACGGTTCGTCCCCACCATTGAGGTGCGGCGGGGGGTTGTCGAGGTGCGCGGAGAAGCTGAACGACGCGCCCGGGTGCGCGGCGCACCTCGACTCCAAGAAGCGTTGCGTCTCCGCGAGCCACTCGGCCGACGCGTACTCGACCCGTTCGTTCAGTCCCACACTCGGTTGCGTAAACACTGCCGTTCCTCCTCTGCGGCCGCCGGCCCTAATCGTCGAAGAGCTCGATGTACCGATGGTAAGCGAATCGACGGTTCCTGGCTTGACCCGTGACTTCGACCAGTACGCCGCGTTCGACCAAGCGGTCGATGAGACGGTTGGCGGCGGAGAACCCGAGGTCCAGAAACTCGCCGACCTGCTTCACTCCGACGATGGGCGTTTCGAAAAGCCGCTCGTGCAGGCGGAGCGCGTTCGCGGCCCCGCGGCCGAGGTTGGCGAGCAGCTCTTCGCGCACTTCCTCGCGCAACGCGACGATGGCGCGGGCGGTGTCCGTGGACTCGATCGCCACGCTGGCAACCCCGGCCACCGGGAACTTCAGCCAATCTTCCCACGCGCCCTCGTCGCGCACCGCCTGCAGCCGCTGGTAGTACTCCGTGCGGCGCGCCTTGAGGTAGTGCGACAGGTAGAGCACGGGCTTTTGCAGAATCCCCGCTTCGCAGAGCGAAAGGGCGATCAGCTGCCGGCCCACGCGGCCGTTGCCGTCGAAGAAGGGGTGGATGGTCTCGAACTGCGCATGGATCAGTCCAGCCTTGACAAGTGCCGGCAGCGAATCCCGGCCCAGCACGAAACGTTCCAGCGCCTCCATGCACCCGGGCACGACCTCCGGCGGCGGAGGCACGAAGGTGGCGTCGTGCAGCGACGCGCCAGGGGAACCGATCCAGACGATGTCGCTGCGGAACTCGCCAGGAAAACAGGTCGGAACCGCCCAGGCCGCTCAACAGCCGACGGTGCAGCGCCAGCACCAGCGAGATCGAGAGGCGACCGGACGAGAGAGCCCGTACACCGTGGTTCAGGGCCGAGACGTAGTTCACGACCTCGGCCACGTCGGCCGGGCGGTCCGGATCATGGATGTTGGCTTCCGCGCGCAGCAGGTCCCGCAAGGAGCTTTGGGTGCCCTCGATCTGACTGGAGAGAACCGCCTCCCTGCGCACGAACATGAGCACGAACAGATCCGGATTCGGCAATATCTGGACAGCGCCATCGAGGCGGCCGAGCGCCTGGTCGGCGCGCGACAACAATGCCTGAAGCTCTGAATCGACTCGCAGGGGTGGGTCGGGCGGCAACGGTTCGGCAGGAACGCCCGGTAGCCTTCCGGATGGAGCTGGTATCGGCCGGCCCGATCCGAGCGACCGTCTTTCTCTTCTGCCATATGTCCCGTTGACGCGAATAACAAGCCGGGAGGCGCGCCATATCGTACGCTGGAGCGCATATGGAGCGCTGCCCGGCCCATATGCGCGCGAGAGGACATCATGGAGCTTGTCGAGGGGTCCACGCGTCGAAACCGACGAGCCTGCGCCCGAGCGGCGTGAGCTTGGCGACGGGTCCCGGCTCGGGGATCAACTGCCCGGGCACCTCCTGGCGGACCGCCCACGCGGGCGGTCGTTTCTCCTCGAACAGGCGGACACGCTCCGCGCGTTCCGCGTCCCCACCGGCCAAGTCCATCGTGACGTACTGCACCCAGCGCGGCAGTCCGGCGTCGTTGCGGGCCGAGGAGTGCGGCATCTGCCGGTGCCAGATGACCATCGAGCCGGCCCTGCCCCCGATGCGGCGGACCGGCGTATCGCCCGCGTTCACCGCGGCGCGCGCTTCCGCCACCGAACGGTGGGCCACCCACTCCGGGAGGTTCGCGTAGACCTCCGGCGCGCAGCAGAAGGCGCCCTGCTCATCCGTCGTGTCGCGCAGGTACACGAGCCCCTGGAACTCGGCGCGGCGCGGCAGGCGCGGGTCGGCGTCCCAGTGGAACGGGCTGGTGCGGTCGCCCCCCGCCCAGCCGGCCGCAGGGACCTTGAACGAGACGCGATCCATGGACACCCAAAGGGCCTCGTCGTCGTACAGTTCCTGGAACAGGGCGTGGACGCCAGGCCACTGACGCACGTTCCAGAGCGCCTGCCCATGGTGTAGCGGCACGATCCCGTGGCCGGGACGACCGGCCCCGTACCAGTCCGCCGGATCGTCGGGGGCGATGCCGAGGAAGTCGGCGGTCGCGTCCACGACCGCGTCGCAGAGCGCGACCGGCACCACGTCCTCCACCACCAGGAAGCCGCGCTCGAAGACCTGTGCTCGCGAGGAACTCATCACCCAGCACCTCGCCGCGTGCGTCCCGAACCCATAGAATCCGAGTACTCATGTCCGCGACGCTCGTCTGCATCGACCTCGGCACCACGCGCCTGAAGGTCGCCGCCTTCACGCCGGAGGGGGAACTACTACAGCAGGTCGCCACACGGCACAAGGAAACACCCGACGGGCAGGACCCGATGCGATGGTGGCGGGATGCGGTCGCCGCCATCAGGAGCCTCCAGATCAACAACGCGGCCGGGCTTTCGCTGTCGGGCCGCGGCGGCGCCGGCGTCTTCCTCGACCGCGACGGCGACGTGCTCGCCGGCCCGTGGGCGGACGACCGGCACGCCACGGAGCTGCGCCGCCTCTACGCCTGGCGCAGCGAGCGCTTCCTGCCCAACTACGGCGCCGCGCTGGTCGCGAAGTACCTGTGGCTGCGCGAACACCACGCGGGCCTGGCGCGACGCTGCCGGTACGCGCTCTACGGAAAGGACTACCTGCTATTCCGTCTCACGGGCGCGCACGTGACGGACTGGTCCTCGGGGCCCGACGGCCCGTGCTGGGACCCACACCTGTTCGAGGACTTCGGTCTCGAACCGGACCTGCTCCCGCGGCCGGCGCTGCCGTGGGAGATCGCCGGGAATCTGACCTCGACGGCCGCCCGGGAGACCGGCCTTCCAGAAGGCATTCCGGTCGCCGTCGGCGCACACGACGGCATCTGCGCGAACGTGGGGGCCGGCGCCGGCCGCCCCGGCGACTATGCGATCACCCTGGGCACGAACGCCGTGACGCGCGCCGTGACGAGTACCGTGCCGCCCGGCGCGTACCGCTTCTACGCGTTGCCGCCGGACCGGCACGTCATCGGCGGAAACGCCCTGCTCGGCGGCAGGAGCCTGGACTGGCTGTTGGACATCCTCGACGGTCCCGACCGCGGCGCCCACGCATATGGAACAACCGACGCCGAAGCCGCAGCAGTTGCCCCCGGCGCGGACGGTGCGGTCTTCCTGCCTTTCCTGGCCGGACAGGTCGCCCCGGAAGTGCGTCACGGCGCCAGGGGCGCCTTCGCGGGGCTGCGGGCGGAACACGGGCGGGACACGCTCCTGCGCGCGGTCTTCGAGGGGACGGCGTTCGCCGTTGCCGACATCTTCGAACAGGTACGGGAATGGTGCGGTCCGCCCGCGTCGGTCCGGCTGACCGGCGGTGGGGCGGACAGCAGATTGATGCGGCGCTTCCTGGCGGACGTGCTGAACGTCACGGTGGAAGTTTCCGACTCGGCCGTGGAGGCCCGTGGCGCGGCGGTCTTCCTCGCAGTGGCCCTCGGCCTGTACGCGGACCACGATGCCGCCGCAGATGCGATGGTTCCGGTCACCGGACGGGTTGCACCGGAACTGGAGGGGGTCGAGACCTGTCGCCGGCTGCAAGCCCGATGGCGCGCGGTACGGGACGCGATGCGCACCGTCGAAGCATGACCGTCCCGTGACCACCATTACCATCACAAACGGCCAGGTCATCGACGTCGAGTCGGGCGAGATAGCGGAACGCGACGTGCACGTTGCGGACGGCCTCGTCGTCGACGCGGTCGACGCTCCAGCCGCCATGCGCATCGACGCGCGGAGAGCCTTCGTCGCGCCAGGCTTCATCGACCTCCACACCCACGTGTTCAGTCACCCCCTCTTCGAGACCAGCCGCCTCGAAGCCGACCGTATCGGCATCGAGCAGGGCGTCGCCTGTGTCGTCGACGCGGGTTCCTCCGGAGCGGCGACCATCGACGCCTTCCCCCGCTTCGTCCACGAAACGCAGGCGACGCCCACCTACGCGTTCGTGAACATCGGCAGTCCTGGCCTGCCGAACGTCGGGGGCGGGCACGCTTCCCGGCCGGACCTCTGCGACCTCCCCGGCACCGTGGCCGCCCTCGAACGCCACGACTGGCTCGTCGGCGTCAAGGTGCTGGCCTCCGCCTCGCACACCGGCAGTTTCGGTCTCGAGGCCGTAAAGCTCGCCCGCAAGGCGGCGGAGCTGTCGGGCAGGCCGCTCATGCTCCACGTGGGCAATCCACCCCCACTGATCGACGATGTGCTCGATCTGCTCCGGCCGGGCGACATCGTGACGCACACCTACCACGGCAAAGTCGGCGGCGTGCTCGGATACCGGGACGCCGTGATCCCCGCGTTCCGGGATGCCGTGGCGCGCGGAGTCGTGGTCGATATCGGCCACGGGCGATCGTCCTTCTCGTTCCGCGTCTGCGAGGCGGCTCTCGACCAGGGTATGCCCGTGCACACCATCAGCTCCGACCTGCACCGTGGCAACGTCGACCGCTACGCCGTATCCCTGGCGCGGACGATGACGAAGCTGGCCTTGCTGGGCGTCCCGTTCCTGGAGGTCGTCCGCGCCGTCACGAAGCGCCCGGCCGAAACGGTGGGCCTCGACCGCCTCGGTTTCGGACGCATCGCCGCCGGGCATCCTGCCTACCTGACCGTGTTCGATCTCGTCGACGGGGCGTTCGAGGTCGAGGATGCCACCGGCGAGTCGCGGACGGCATCGCGGTGGTTCGAGACGCGGGGCGTCGTCGTCCGCGACACCTACCACGAGCGGACGCGGACCCTGTGAACCCGTTCGAAAGGGCGGGGCTCGCCCCTGTGATCAACGCCGCCGGCAAGCTGTCGTCGCTCGGCGGTACCGCCCAGGCGCGGGAAGTCGCGGACGCACAGGCCGCCGCCGCGATGGCGCACGTCGACCTGGCCGACCTGCGGCGCGCGGCGGGGGAGCGCATCGCTCGGGTCACGGGGGCGGAAGCCGCCTGCGTCACCAGCGGGGCAGCGTCCGGCATCGCGATCGCCGTGGCCGCGGTCCTCACGGGGACGGACCTCGGGAGAGTGCGCCGCGTGCCGAACCTGGACGGGGCCCGGGACATCCTCCTGCAGCGCGGCCACGACGTGGATTTCGGGGCCGAGGTGACACAGATGATCCGTCTCGGCGGCGGCCGGCCCGTCGTGTTCGGCTCCCTGGAGCGGGTCACGGAAGCGGACCTCGCCGCAGCGCTGTCCCCGGACACGGCAGCCATCGTCTACGTGCAGTCCCACCACTGCGTGCAGGAAGGGCGGCTGGCCCTCTCCACGCTCCTCGACCGCGGCGTCCCCGTGCTGGTGGACGCGGCCGCGGAATCCGATCTACGGGTCTGGATCGATGCCGGCGCCGATGTCGTCACCTACTCGGGAGGCAAGGCCATCGGCGGCCCGACGTGCGGCTTCGTCGCGGGAAACCAGCCGCTCATCGAAGCCAGCGAGGCGCAGCAGCGCGGCAACGCCCGCGCGATGAAGGTCGG
>VXNE01000185.1:4618-10339 GCA_009840715.1 Gammaproteobacteria bacterium | reverse complement strand
GGCCGGCAGCGATGCCGGTGACGGCGCGAGCCTTTGCCTGGGCCCCCTCGACGGGGGCGGAGTCGCGCGCCGCACCGTCGAAACGCTGGACCCCACGCGCTCGCACGCGAAGATCGACTTCGACGGCGCCGAGGCGGAGCCGCTCGGCGCCGACGGCGAGGGCTGGGCGCTGACGCAACGCCTGCTGGACCGCGCCGCCGTGCTATTTGCATGGGAGCAGGTCGGCGGTTCCAACGCCGCCCTCGAGCAGGCCAAGGCGTACGCGATGGAGCGTTACACCTTCGGCCGTCCGATCGCCGGACACCAGGCCATCAAGCACAAGCTGGCGAACATCTACGTGAAGAACACGCTGGCCCGCTCGAACTGCTACTACGGCGCCTGGGCCCTCTCCACCGATGCGCCGGAACTGCCCATGGCAGCGGCGACGGCCCGGGTGGCCGGCATCCAGGCCTACTACTTCGCGTCGAAGGAGAACATCCAGACCCACGGCGGGATGGGCTTCACCTGGGAGTTCGATTGCCAGTTCCACTATCGCCGGGCCAAACTCCTGTCCGTAAACATCGGCAGCGAGGGCGTCTGGCAGGATCGCCTGATCTCGGCGATCGAGCACAGCAGGGCCGCCTGACGGCGTCCGGTACGACACACGGGAGAGGATCATGGATTTCAGCGACACGCCGGCGGAAGCCGCCTTTCGGGCAGAGGCGAGGGCCTGGCTGGAGGCGAACCAGCCCACCGATGACGAACTCGCCGGACTCGGCGAACTCGAGCAGGCCAGGCTCTGGCAGAAGCGCAAGTTCGACGCCGGCTGGGCGTGCATCCGCTGGCCGAAGGAGTACGGGGGCCGGAGCGCATCCGCCATCGAGCAGGTCATCTGGAACCAGGAGGAGGGGCGGGCCGGCACCACGTATGGCGTGTTCGCCATCGGCCAGGGCATGGCGGCGCCGACGATGATGGCCTGGGCCACCGAAGACCAGAAGCGCGAGCACCTGCCGCCCCTCGCGTCCGGCGAACACATCTGGTGCCAGCTCTTCAGCGAGCCCGCCGGCGGTTCGGACCTTGCCGCCCTGCGCACGACTGCCGTGAAAGACGGCGACGAGTGGGTGATCAACGGCCAGAAGATCTGGACCACCGGCGCCCAGTTCAGCGACTACGCGATCCTCGTCCTCCGCACGGATCCCAACGTGCCGAAGCACAAGGGGCTGACGTACTTCTTCCTCGACATGAAGTCGCCGGGTATCGAGGTCAAGCCGATCAAGCAGATCTCCGGCGCCTCTGGCTTCAACGAGGTCTATTTCACGGACGTCCGCGTGTCGGACGCGCAACGGCTGGGCGCCGTGGGCCAAGGCTGGCAGGTGGCCCTCACGACGCTGATGAACGAGCGCGCCGCCATCGGCGCCGGCGGCGGCAGCGCTGGTTTCCGCCAGCTCTTCGACCTGGCGAGCCGGGTGCAGATCGACGACCGGCCAGCCATCGAGGACAGGAGCGTCCGGGCGAAGCTCGCCAACTGGTACGTGCAGGAAGCCGGGCTCCGCTACACCGGCTACCGGTCTCTCACGGCCCTCTCCAGAGGTGAGCTTCCGGGGCCCGAGAACTCGATCGGCAAGTACGTCGGCGCCTCCAAGGGGCAGGACATGGCCTCGTTCGCCATGGACCTCCTCGCGATGTCCGGCGCCATCACGGACCCGGAGTTCGCCGACGACGCCGGACTGTTCCAGGACGCCTACATGGGCGCACCGGGGGGCCGCATCGCCGGCGGCACGGACGAGATCATGCTGAACATCCTGGCGGAACGCGTGCTCGGTTTGCCGCAGGACGTCCGGGTGGACAAAGGGATCCCTTTCAACGAGGTGCCGACCGGAGCGTCCTGAGCGCACGATAGCGGCGCCGATCCGCTGCGGCGCCAGCCAGGACCCGCTGCTACCGCAGCACGCCCATGACCGTGCCTGCGTCCACTAGGTGCATGTCCGCGTGGCGGACCCTGCCGCCGCCGTGCGGAACGAAGAACGCGTAGACAACCCGGCACCCTTCGATGCCCGGCAGCACCCGCGTGGCCGCCCGAAGCCGGGCAAGCCACGCATCGGCCTCCGCGGCGGACAACGGTCCGGCCCGCCACTTGGCCTCGCCCACGAGCACGTGGCGCCCGTCGACGGAGCGGGCCACGACGTCGACTTCCGGGGCGCGGCCGCGCCAGTAGCGACGCGCCGGTTCGAAGGGGCCGAGCGGCGCCAGGGGATGGTCGGCCCGGTGCAGGAACGGCACGGCCATGCGGCAGAGTTCTTCCCACGCGTAGGCCTCGAGAGCCGGACGTTGCCGATGCCAGTACGCAAGCCGAGTCTCGCGCGGCGCCTCGGCGAGGGCGGCGCGATGCGGCGCCACGACCCGGAACCAGAGCCGCAGGAACGGATCGGCGAGGCGGTAGAGGCTCCGCTTGTCCGATCGCGGGTCGCTGCCGAAGGGGATCTCCCGTCGCACGAAGTCCATCGCGACGAGGGTCGCGAGCGATCGGGACAGGCTCGATGCCGGCCGACCGAGGCGCCCGGCCATCTCGCTGACGCGGTGGGCGCCCGCGCCGATGACGTCGAGCAGGGGACGTAGCACCGTCGCGGGGGGCGTCTCCTCCAGGAGCAGACGCGGCGGCTCCTCGTGCAGTGCACCCGTCGGATCAAGGACCAGTGTGTCGAGGGCGCCGCGCCCGGCCCGCCCCCCACACCCCGCCCCGCGCCACAGACCGCGCCCCCCCCCCCCCCCCCCCCACCCCCCCCCGCGCTACCTCCACTTCTTTCTCACCACCCCTGCTGCGTCTACCGCGCCGTCGAGGTCCTTCCCGAACGGCGCGGCCAGCTCCCAGTAACGCGGCAGCCCTCCCCACAGCGCGTACGCCACCACCTGGCTCCGTGCGTCGGCCAGGTCCATCGCTTCCCCCAGGTAGCCGGGCCGCAGGGGCCGCAGCGCGAACGCCTCGGAAGCGCGTCCGTACAACGGCGCATCCGCGGCCAGGACGGCCCCATACATCATCTGCTGGCTGGAACCGCTCACCGCCAGGGCAGGCCGCGGCCGCTCACCGTCGAGCCAGTTCTGCAACGCCCCCGGGACGCTCGCGTCGGCCTGCACCAGGTAGGGCAACTCGTCGATGATGAACGGACCGCGCCAACCGGTCGCCCGGGCTTCGTCCGCGAGACGGTCGAGGAACGACCGCCAGTCCGGATACTCGACGTCCGCGAAGCGCGGGAAACGTCGCGCCACGGTCTCGGCGAGGTAGCGGCGCTGGACGGCAGGCACCGATGGGTCGGCCATCGTGTACAGCCCGCCGCAACGCCGCGACCACTCGATCAACAGCCGCGACTTGCCTACGCGTCTGCGACCCCAGATGGCCGCGAACGGACGCGGCTGGGCAAGCGACGCGTCCAGCCGCAGCAGCTCCTCTTCGCGGTCCAGGAAATCCATGCCGATATTATGCGCAAGGACATAATGCTTCGCTGCATAATATTACGTGCCGTTCCCGGCGGGCCGCCGGGCCACCGCTACCACGTATCCACGTACGGGTATTTCTTCTCCGTCCGCGGCGGCAGGGGCGGCAGGCGCCGCAGGCTGTTGGCGATCCAGCTCCGCGTGTCGGCGGGGTCAATCACGTCGTCGAGCCCGCCGCCGACACCGGCGTTGATCGCCTTCGCCCCTTCGTAAGCCCGCTCGACGCGCCGTTCGAACTCGAGCCGCCGCTTTTCGGGGTCCTCGATGGCCGCGAGTTCCTTGCGGTAGCCGAGCTTTACCGACCCTTCGATGTTCATGCCGGCGAACTCCGCGGTCGGCCAGGCCACCGTGAAGAAGCCGACGAGAGCGCTTGCCCCGCACATGGCCTGCACGCCAAGACCGTACGCCTTGCGCACCACCACGCCGAAGAGCGGTGTGGTCATGTTGGCGCCGGCGTTGAACATCCGCGTGCAGTGACGCACGAGGGCCGTGCGCTCGACGTCGGGTCCCACCATCATGCCGGGACAGTCCATCAGGCTCAGGACCGGGATGTCGAACGCGTCGCACAACTGGATGAAGCGGGCGCCCTTGTCCGCGCCGTCGGAGTCGATGGCACCCGCGAGATGGTGCGGGTTGTTGGCGATCACGCCCATCGGGTAGCCCTCCACCCGGATGAACGCCGTGATCACGCCGATGCCGAACTTCTCGCGGATCTCGAGCACCGAGCCGACGTCGGCGATGGTGTGGACGATCTCCTTCATGTCGTAGAGGCGCAGGCGGTTCTCGGGCACCACATGACGCAGCGGCCGCTGGTCGTGGGCTTCGAAGGACGCCGTCCGGCCCTGGAAGTAGGACAGGTACCGCTTCGCGACTTCGACGGCTTCCTCCTCGTCCTTCGTCAGGATGTCGACGACGCCGTTCGGTACCTGGAAGGACATCGGCCCGACCTCTTCCGGCGTGTAGACGCCGAGCCCGCCGCCTTCGATCATCGCCGGGCCGCCCATGGCGACGGTGGTCCGCTCCGTCGCGATGATCACGTCGCAGCAGGCGACGAGCGCCGTGTTGCCCGCGAACGTCCGTCCGTTGATCACGCTCACCAGCGGGACGAGCCCCGACAGCTTCGAGAACTGCGTGAACGTGTCGGTGTCGAACGCGACGCCCGGTCCGATGCGGTCGTCTCCCGGCCGCCCACCGCCGCCCTCGCCGAACAGCACCACCGGGATGCGGAACCGGTGGGCGAGTTCGAACATGCGGTCCTGCTTGTAGTGGTTGCGCCCGCCCTGGGTGCCCGCCAGGACGGTGTAGTCGTAGTGGACGACCATGGCGCGCGCCTGCTCCTCGTCGAACAGATCGCCGTTGATCGTGCCGATGCCGGCGATCAGGCCGTCCGCCGGAGTGTTCCTCCGTAGCTCCTCCATGTCGTAGCGTTGGTGCTGCCGGGCCACGATGAGCGGCCAGTACTCCTTGAACGAGCCACGGTCCATCAACTGGTCGATGTTCTCCCGCGGCATCCGGTAGCCGCGCGCGTAACGCTTGGCCACGGCCTCGGGCCGGTGCTCGTCCAGGGTCAGGTCATGACGCTCGTACGTCTGCTTGAGGTCGGGGCGGATGTAGTCGGGGTCGAGTTCCGCCACGGCGGCTGCGCTCTTGCCCGTGACCTCGGCCTCCTCGACGAACACAATCGGATAGCCCTCGCGGACGACGTCGCCAGCGGCCATCGTGATGCGCCGCACGATGCCGTCGCGGTCCGCCGCGATGACGTGCTCCATCTTCATCGCCTCGACCACCGCGACCTGCTGGCCCTTCCTGACCTCGTCGTCCAGCGCGACATCCAGCGAGACGATGGTGCCCTGAATGGGCGAACTGAGCCCGACGGCGCCCTCCGGGCCCACCACCTGCGGCAACTCCGGCGGCGCCGGATCGACCACCTGTTCCGCCTTGACGCGGGCGTCGTGGTCGAACAGGGCCAGTGGGTCGGAGGTGTCCACACGCGCACCGGCGTAGCCGCCCGGCCCGCCGTCCGCCGCGTCCGTCCCCGCGCCGGGGCCGGCGAACCGCTGCGCACTGTCCGCCTCCGGCGTGGCGAGTTCCCCGACGTGCTCGTCTACCCACCGCGTATACACGCGGCCGGCCGCGAAGTCCTCGTGCCGCAGCACGTTGCGGAGGAACGGCAGGTTCGTGCCGACGCCCTCGAGCCGGAACTCCGACAGCGCGCGTCCCGTACGCGCGACGGCCGCGGCAAAATCAGCCGAC
>VXNE01000185.1:0-4608 GCA_009840715.1 Gammaproteobacteria bacterium | reverse complement strand
CCCCCCCCCCCCCCCCCCCCCCCCCCCCCCCCGCCCGCCCCCCCCCCCCCCCCCACGGCCGCGGCAAAATCTGCCGACGGCGAATAGCCGACGACCTTGGCCAGCAGCGAGTCGAAGGCAGTGCTCGTCCGGTAACCGGCGTAACCGAATCCGTCCGTCCGGACGCCCGGCCCGCTCGGCGCCTCGTACACCGTGAGCGTGCCGCTCTCCGGACGTACCGCGCCGTCCTCGCCGATCGTCTCCATGTTGACCCGCGCCTGGATCGCGTAACCCCGCGGCGCCGGGGCCGTGTCCGTCCCCAGGCCCACCTCGTCAAGAGAGGCGCCGCCGGCCAGGCGAATCTGGGTCTGCACCAGGTCCACGCCGGTGACTTCCTCCGTCACCGTGTGCTCCACCTGCAGGCGCGCGTTGGTCTCGATGAACACGAACGGCCGCTCCGGGCGCTCTCCCGACGCGTCGACCAGGAACTCGAACGTCCCGAGATTCGTGTATCGCTCGCGCCCGGCGAAGCGCGTGGCCGCGTCGATGATGGCCGCCCGCACGTCGTACCGCAGCCCCGGCGCCGGCGCGACCTCCACCAGCTTCTGGTGACGGCGCTGGACGCTGCACTCGCGTTCGCAGAGGTGGGCGACGCCCCCTTGGAGGTCCCCCAGGATCTGCACCTCGACGTGCCGGGCATGGGGAAGGAACTCCTCGACGTACACGTCGGGCACGCCGAAGGCGGCCTGCGCCTCCGAGCGGCACCGCTCGTAGGCCGCCTGGACGTCGCCCGCCGACTCAACGACCCGCGTGCCGCGCCCGCCCCCGCCGGCGACGGCCTTCACGATCATCGCCCCGCCGGACAGCGACGCCAGGAAGTCCGCGGCCTGTTCGAGCGACACCGCGCCGTCGATCCCTTCCAGCACGGGAACGCCCGCCGCCCTGGCCGCGGCACGGGCTCGGCCCTTGTCACCGAACAGTTCAAGGTGCTCGGGGCTCGGGCCGACGAACACGATGCCGGCGTCCGCGCACCGGCGCGCGAAGCTCGCGCGCTCGGCGAGGAAGCCGTAACCGGGATGGATCGCCCCGCAACCGCTGGCCTGCGCGGCCTCGATCGCCGCCTCCTCGTCCAGGTACGCGGACGCCCCGACGCCCGCCAGGGCGTGCGCCTCGTCGGTCGCCCGCACGTGCAGGCTCGCCGCGTCGTCCTCCGAGTGCACGGCTACCGTCCGCAGGCCGAGTTCCCCCGCCGCGCGCGCGATCCGGATCGCGATCTCGCCGCGATTGGCGACCAGCAGTGCATCGAAAGTCATTGACTCCCCTCCATTCGTGCCGGCGCCGAGTACCGTGCGACCAGGTTCTCCGGCGTCACTATCGTCAAACCGTGCAGGATAGCCTGAGAAGCCGGTTCGAGCCGGCCGTCGTGTCAAAACCCTCTCCGGCACAGCCTCGGCTCGACAGTAGGCCGCGCGCCGTCGGCATGTAATGATCCACGATTCAGCCCAACCCCGTTCGACAGACGCTACGATGGCGAACCGCCTCATCAGAGCCTTGAGCCTTACGCTCGCCGCCCACGCGGCGCTCCTGCCCGCGGCCACGGGACTGGCGCAGGCCGACGCCGACGACGACCGCGCCGGCGGGAACGATGCCATGCTCTGGCTGGTGCAACGCCGTCCGCCGCCCGTCCCGGCGGCACCGGCGCCACCCACGGTCGGGTCGGCCTCCGAGACCGCCCTGTCGGTCCATTGGACGCTCCTCGCGGACGCGTCGGAGCTTGTCGACTACGACGTGCAGTATCGAGTCGCGGGCCGAAGCGCATTCGTCGACTGGGCGCATGCCGGCACAGCCACCAGCGCGACCGTCACGGGTCTCGCCGCCGGGACCGTGTACGAGGTGCGGGTGCGGGCGAGCAACGATTTCGGGGCCGGGGACTGGTCCGAAACGGCGCGTGGACGAACGAGCGGAACGCCCCCGGACGGCCCGGGCGACGGCGCCACGGCGCCCCCTGGCGCCAACAGCCCCCCGGTCTTCGATAGCCCGTCCGAGTTCTCCGTCGCCGAGAACACGACCGCCGTGGGTGCGTTGCGCGCGAGGGACCCGGATCCGACCGACCGCATCACCGGCTACGCCGTCGTGGGAGGTGCGGACGGCGACCGTTTTCTCATCGAACCTGCGCCCGCGCAACTGCGGTTCGCCACCGCACCGGATTTCGAGCGCCCGTCGGACGCCGCCCGCGACAATCGTTACGCGGTAACGGTTCGAGCGAGTAGCGGTGCCGGCGCGAGGGCCCTGACCGCCACGCAGGAGATCGCCGTGACCGTGACGGACATTAACAGCGAGTCCCCCGGCCGGCCCGCACCCCCGCGGGTGACCTTCGACTCGACGACCAGCGCCATGGCGACCTGGGTCGCGCCCCGGAACGACGGACCGCCCATCCTGGACTACGACGTGCGCTTCCGGCGCAGCCCGGGAGACCGCTTCACGGAGGTCGCCCACGAAGGCACTGCGACCGAAGCCACGCTGTCCTCCAGCGAGTCCGGCTGGAGCTTCGAGGTAGAGGTGCGCGCCAGCAACGACGTGGGCACGAGTGCTTGGTCCGAACCGGGTCACGGCTCGCGGATCGAACTGCCGGAAGGATTCGCGATTCGCGCGTGGGCGGAAGGGGTTACGGATGCGCGGTCCATGGCCCTCGGCCCCGGCGGTACGCTGTTCGTCGGCACCCGGTCGGACGGGCGGGTGCACGCGTTACGCGATGAGGACGGCGACCACTGGGCCGAGCGCATGGTCACGCTGGACCGGGGCCTGACCCGGCCCAACGGCGTCGCCTTCCGCGACGGCGACCTGTACGTCGCCGAAAACAGCCGCGTCCTGCGGTACCCCGGCATCGAGACCCGTCTGGATGCGCCACCGCCCCCGCAAGTCATCACGGACGCATTTCCCACCGACCGCTCCCACGGCTGGAAGTTCATCCGCTTCGGACCGGACGGATACCTCTACGTCCCGGTCGGCGCGCCCTGCAACATCTGCCTGCGGGACGACCCGTACGCCAGCATCGGCCGGCTCGACGTCGGGACGGGCGCCTTCACCCTCGTGGCCAGGGGCGTGCGCAACACCGTGGGATTCGACTGGCATCCCGAGTCGCTTGAGCTTTGGTTCACCGCCAACGGCCGCGACTGGATGGGAGACGACCAGCCGCCGGACGAACTGAACCGCCTCTCCCGGGGCGGCCAGCACTTCGGCTACCCGCACTGTCACGGCGCCGACATTCCCGATCCCGATTTCGACGACCGCGCCTGCGGCGACTTCGTCCCGCCAGTGCAGGCGCTCGGCCCCCACGTCGCCGCGCTCGGCATGCGCTTCTACACCGGAGAGATGTTCCCCGAGGCCTACCGCCACCAGGTCTTCATCGCCGAACACGGGTCCTGGAACCGCAGCCGCAAGATCGGCTACCGGATCATGCTCGTGCACTTGGACGGCGACACCGCGACCAGCTACGAGCCGTTCGCCACGGGCTGGCTGCAGGGCGAGTCCAACTGGGGGCGCCCCGTGGACATCCTGGTCATGCCCGACGGGGCGTTGCTGGTGTCCGACGATCAGGGCGGGATCATCTACCGGATCAGCTACGGCGGTTGAGCCCGCATCCCGCGGAAACGGTCGCGTTTCAGGTCTGGACCGCGATGGCCACGTGGCAGCCCAGCGCCACCACCGCCACGACACCAAGCCCCGGCGTCGAGCGCAGGAACCCCGGCATGCGCCGTGCCAGCCACGGCCAGATCCGCTCGCCGTGCTCCACGCGCTTGTAGTAGTCGGACGCGGCGCAAGCCACGCACAGGGCGCCAACCCAGAACCAGACCAGCACGCCGGGTACGCCGACAGCCCCGAGCGCCATCCCGAGCGCCGCGTACACCGTCATGAACAGGAGCCCCTTCTCCCACATCCCCTTGGCGAAGTAGTAGAGAAACGAGAAGAAGAACGCGGGCCACGCGAGTCCCGCTCTCATCCTCTCCGCCTCCGACAGTTCCCTCCAGCGAGTGAAGTAGGCCCCGTCAATCCTGTCGAGGATCTCGAATCGCCGTCGCCACGACTCGGCCAATCCGTCCCTTCCTCCCGGCGCTTGCAGCATAACGACGCTCCCTGTCTCGAACGGAATAAACGCCACGGGATCGTAAGCCACCAGTGGCGGTTAGTCCATCTCGACACGACACACGGCAATCGGCATTGCAAAGGCGTCACCCGCCCATACGTTATCGGTATCGACGGAGTCACGGTGTTGCAGCAGGCAGCCCGGAGAACAGCGACATGCGCATGGAAAAGATGACGACCCGGTTCCAGACGGCTCTCTCCGAGGCGCAGAGCCTCGCGGTGGGCCGCGAACACCAGTTCATCGAACCTGCACACCTGTTCGTGGCCCTGCTCGACCAGCGCGACGGCGGCCTGCGCCACGTGCTCGGGGCGGCCGGCGTCAACGTCAACGCACTGCGTTCCGCCGTGGGCGACCTGGTGGACCGCCTGCCGCAGGTCTCGGGCGCCGCCGCCGGCGACGTGCAGGTGGGCAAGGACCTCGCCCGGGCGCTGAACGTCCCCGACAAGCTCTCCCCACGGCGCGGCGACGACTACATCTCCAGCGAA
>VXNE01000595.1 GCA_009840715.1 Gammaproteobacteria bacterium | reverse complement strand
TTCCTTGCCCGCGCCGTGCATCTGGGAAATGATCGGCGTGATGGCCATCGCGACGCCCGACAGGAGCACTACCGGCGGAGAGTAGAACGTGCTCCCGAGGGCGACGCCCGCGAGATCCGTCGCGCTGACCCGGCCTGCCATGATCGTGTCGATCACGGCCATCCCCATCTGCGAGAGCTGCGTGAGGATGATCGGCACGCCGAGGGTGCTGAACAGCTTGATTTCGGTAACGACGCCGGACTTGGCGTTCATGTGGAGCCCGTGGCGGGTGGACGCAATAGCAGTCTACACCGTAAGCGGCTCATGGCCGGTCCGACGGGAGGCGGAAGTCACCTCCCGGGCCACACCCCCTGGCGCTTCTCCCGGAACGCCCGCGCCCCTTCCCGGCGATCCTCGGAGTTCATCACCCGGGTCTGCACGTGCTCGGTGATCTGGTCGAGCGCCCGGTAGTCGAGGGACGACGCCTTGACCATGGACTCCTTCATGCCCTGCACCGCGGCGGGGCTCAGCTCGCAGAACCGTTCCGCGATCCGCTCCGCCTCCTCCATCAGCCGGTCCGCCGGCACGATCCGGTTGATCATGCCGACCTCGTAGGCGCGCCGGGCGTCCACGCGCCCGGCCATGAGGAGGAGTTCGGAGGCGATCGCCCAGGGCATGATCTTCGGGAACCAGGCGGCCGGGATCGTGGCGATACCCCACTGGGGTTCCGGCAGCCAGAAGGAGGTGTCTTCCGTTGCGATGCGGATGTCGGCGTCGAGCGCGATCCACAGCCCGTAGCCCACGACGTGGCTGTGCAGCGCGGCGATGATCGGCTTGTACAGCTTCTGGGTCTGCGTGATGTCGGGAAACTCGCCCGTGTAGCGATAAGGTCCGCTCCCTCTCTGGGTCAGGTCGGCCCCCGCGCTGAAGCACCGTCCGTTGCCCGAGAGGATCGCGACCAGGAGCGATTCGTCGTCCCGGAAGGCGGCCCACGCCTCGGCGAGTTCCCGGTGCAGCGTGTCGTTCATCGCGTTCAGCTTCTCGGGACGGTTGAGGGTCACGTAGGCGACCGGGCCTTTGCGCTCGTAGACGATGGTTTCGAAATCCATGATGCGTCGCCTGGGGGAGTCGAAACGCAGTGTAGCCGGGGCGGGGCCGGTGCGGGTGATACTCTGGATTGAACTTGCTTCCTTACTCGAGAGGGTCCCCTGGAAGAGCAACTCGTACGCCAGATCGCGCAGGCAAGACGGCGCGGGCGCGACGATGCCCGGCCGGGAGCCGTGGCCGGCGTACACGGACGGGGACGGTTCACCGCCCGGGAACGCCTGGCGGCGTTGTTCGACGAGGGGAGCTTCATCGAGTACGGAGCCCTCGCTGGAGCGACTACCCAGCCAGAGGACGAATCGTACGCGGACGGTCTCGTCGCGGGGGCTGGCCTGGTGTTCGGGCAACCCGTGGTGGGCGCCAGCTACGACGAGACCGTACTGGGTGGAACCCAGAGCGACCGCAACCAGCGCAAGATGTCGAAGCTGCTGTTTCTTGCGGTCGAGCACCGCTGGCCCTTCGTCTGCTTCGTCGACGGGGCCGGCGCCCGCCTGGACGATCCCCTGCCGCCGCCCCCGATCGCCGTCACGCCCCGCGGACGGTTCGAGCTGTACGACGGCCTCGCGGAACTCAATGGCTGGGCTCCGACCGTCGCGATCGCGAGCGGCAGGGTGGTCGACGGTCATGCCGGCATCGCGGTGCTCTCGGACTTGGTGATTGCGACCGCGGCGGCGGAGTTCGGAACGCAGGCGGGGCACTTCCGGAGCGCCGGCGACTATGCGAAGTCCGGTGACGTGGACGTGCTGGTCGAGGACGAGGCGGAGGCCATCGCGACCGTGCGCCGTTACCTCCGCTTCTACCTCGTGGAGGATGTCGCTGGGGCCGCGGCGGTCGATGCGGACCAGATCGCCGACGTGGTCCCGGAGAATCGCCGGCGCCCGTACGACATGCGCAGGATCCTCGCGGCGTTCGCGGACTCGGACAGCGTCCTGGAACTGGGCGCGCCCTGGGGCCGGTCGATGCTGACCGCGCTCGCGCGGCTGGAAGGGCGCACGGTCGGCATCTACGCGAACCAGCCGAAGTCGCCGCTCGCGGGCGCGATCGACGCGGCCGCGGCGGACAAGGCGGCGCGTTTCGTCGAGCTCTGCGACGCGTACGACTACCCGATCGTCAGCTTCGTCGACAATCCCGGCTACATGGTGGGGCCCCAGGCGGAACGCGAGGGCATCGCGCGCCATCACGCGCGTCCGCTCGCGGCGCTGCACCACCGCACGGTGCCGCTCTGTTCGGTGCAGATACGCAAGGCGTACGGGCTGGGTCCGTTCGCCATGTCCGGCTGGGGCGCGGCGCGGCGGGTCCCCGAGCTGCGCCTGGCCTGGCCGTCCGTCGAGTCCGGCGGCATGTCCCTGGAAGGCGCCGCCTACCTGGTCAAGCGCAAGGAGATCCTCGCGGCCGCGACGAAGGAGGAGGCGATGGCCATCCGCAACGGTTACGCCGAACGTATGCGCGATGCGGCCTCGGGACTGCGCGCCGGACGGAGCTACCAGTTCGACGACATCGTCGAGCCCGCGGAGACCCGCGCGACCATCGGCGCAATGCTCCGCCGCATCCCGCGGCAGCGCGCGCCCAAGAAGAAGCACGCCATCGATCCGCGCTGATGAAGGCGGACGACATCCAGGCACTGCGGGAGGCCCGCGCCCGCCTCCGGGACGCGGCGCGGCCGGACATCGTCACCCGCGTACACGGTACGGGGAAACTCACGGCGCGGGAGCGTGTGCGGCTGCTGCTGGATGCCGACTCGGAAGTGGAGTACGGGAGCATCGCGGCACGTACGGCAGAGGGGGAATGGGTGCCCGAAGCCGGGGGCGTGGACTTCGTCGGGACCGTCGAGGGCCGTCCCGTCATCGCATCGTCGACGGACTACACCGACCATGGCGGCGGTTACGGCGCGGGGCGGCTGGGACGGCTCTTCGCGCTCGCCTACGAACAGCGCTGGCCGCTGGTGCTGTTCGTCGACGGCGGAGGCAGCCGCGCGCGGCACCCGAGGGCCGGCCTCGGACACGTCGAGACCAGCGGGTCCATCGGTCGGTTCTCCTTCCTGGACGGCATACCGGAACTGTCGGGATGGACGCCGATCGTGGCGGTCGTCTCGGGACCCTCCTTCGCGGGCCACGCGAGCCTCGCGGGGTTCTCGGATTTCCTCGTCAGCACGCCGGGCTCCTCCATCGGGATGGGCGGGCCGCCGATGGTGGAAGCCGCACTCGGCCACCGGCTGACGCCGAACGAACTCGCCGGTTCCGAGATGCACGAACGCGCCGGCGGCATCGACCTGCTCGTTCCCGACGAGCCCTCGGCCGTCGCCGCGGCGAAGCGCTTTCTCTCCTTCTACGATAACGACCGGGAAGAGGTGGCCCCTCCGGACGTCGACCTCGACGCGCTGGCGCCTGACGCCGACGGGCCCTATGACATGGGGGAGATCGTCCGTGCGATCTGCGATGCGGACAGCGTCTTCGAGCTGCGTCCCCGGTTCGCTCCCGCGCTCCTGACGTGCCTTGCGCGTATCGCGGGCCGCAGCGTGGGTGTCCTCGCGAACCAGCCGCTCGTCGACGACGGTGCGATCGACCACGGAGCGGCCACGAAGATCGCGCGCTTCGTCGAACTCTGCAACGCGTACGAATACCCCATGCTGGCCCTCATCGACACGCCCGGCTGCGTCGCCGAGTGGCGCGTCAAGGGCCAGGAGCCGCAGGTCGAGCCGGGACTGACGCGTTGGCACGCACGGCCGCTGATCGCGCACCAGCAGCGCACCGTTCCGCTCGTCAGCGTGCACGTCAGGCGGGGTCGCGGGCTCGGCGCCGCCCTGATGACCGGGGTGTCCAGCACCCGGGGCGTGCCGGCGCTACGCCTCGGATGGCCGGGCGTAGAGATCGGGAGGCGGGACGGATACTCGGCCGTGGTCGATCACAATGCCTTCGACGACATCATCGCGCCCTCGGAGACGCGCGAACGCGTGATGCGGCTTTTCAGGCTGCTTGGGAAGCCGGCGCGGCGGGAAGGGAAGAAGCACCCGATCGATACGTGGTAGCGCGTTCCCGGCAGTAGAATGGCCGCCAGCAAGAGGAGGGAACCATGGCTGCTACCTACGTCGACGTAACGATCCGCAATCCCGCCGAGCCCGACCGGACATGGACGGGCCCGTTCCTTGTCGACACCGGCGCCTACGACTCGCTCGTGCCGAGGCAGCGCCTCGAGGCGGTGGGACTGCTGCCGCGCGGGAGCCGCGAGTACACGCTGGCCGACGGCCGCTCGCTTTCGCTGGACATCACCGTCGCCGAGATCGAGTTCGAAGGCGAACGGGTGGGGGGCACGGTCGTCTATGGCGAGGAGGACGCCGAGCCGCTGCTCGGTGTAACCGCTTTGGAGTCGGGCGGCTTCGAGGTCGACCCACGCGCGGGCACGCTGAGGCGCTTGCCGGCCGTGCTCCTGAAGTGGCTGATGCGCCTGCGCGCGGCGCGTTAGGGCAGGATCTCCACCGGCCGCGGTTCCGGCGGCGCCGCCGGCCGTAGCGCCCGCATCTGCTGCCCCAGCGCGGCGAGGGTCTCGCGCCGGTTCGCGGGGTTCGGATGCGTGCTCAGGAACTGGGGTGGGCCCGCGCCGCCTTCGCGCTCCATCTTGCGCCACAGCGTGACGGCGGCTGCGGGGTCGTAGCCGGCCCGAGCCGCGATCTCGATCCCCATGCGGTCCGCCTCGCGCTCGCCGACGCGGCTGTTCGGCAGCTCGATCGCGAGCACCGCGGCAAGCTGTGCGCCCCGTCGCGCGCCCTCGTCGTCGGTGGCCGCCCCGACGGCCAGCACACCGATGCCCTGGGCGATGGCCATCGACATGCGCTCCGCCGTGTGGTTCGCCACGGCATGCGAGATCTCGTGTCCCATGATCTGGGCGAGTTCGTCGTCGGTGAGATCGAGCTTGTCCACCAGCCCGTTGTAGACGGCCATGCGTCCGCCGGCCATGCACCAGGCGTTGACGGTGTCCGGCTCGTCGATCATCGCGACGCTCCAGTTCCAGGTCGCGGTGTGCGGGTAGCGCGCGACGGTCACGGCGACCAGGCGCCCGGTGATGATTGCCAGGCGGTCGCCGAGCAGGGGATCGTCGAGGAGCTTGCCGTCGCGTCGCAACTGACCGACCGTCTGGACGTAGGCTGTCCGCGACTGCGCGATCGCGGCTTCCGGGGAGATCAGCAGAAACTGCGTACGTCCGGTGGGGCTCGTCACGCAGCCGGCGAGCGTGGCCAGGACGATGAGGGCCGCGAGCCACCGTCGTTTCACGCAATCAGCTCCGCTGAATCGACGGATGCGCATTTCAACGGACGGACGTGCGGTTTGCAACGGGAGAGCCCATCCCGGCCGGTCCGTGGCTTGCGGGCGGGCGGCGATCGTCGCATCCTCTCCGTCGAACAGGAGGGGAAAGCAACATGTCCAATGCGGCGGAGCTGCGCGCGAGTCTCGATCACCCGGTGATCGACGCCGACGGCCACTGGCTGGAGTTCGGGCCTGTCCTGGAGGAGGCCATGGGCAAGATCGGCGGCGAGCCCGCGTTGCGAGGCCTGCGCGCGCTCGGTGAGCGCGTGCGCCGGTCGCTTTCGATGACGGTCGCGCAGCGGCGGGCCGAGCATGTGGCCCAGGAGGCGTTCTGGGGCGCGCCGACGAAGAACACCCGCGACCGGGCCACCGCCATGATGCCGAAGCTGCTCTACGAACGCCTGCCGGAGTTCGGCATCGACTTCTCGATCCTGTTCCCGACCGGGGGTCTCGGGATGCCGCGCATTCCGGACACGGAGGCCCGCATCGCGGCGTGCCGTGCCTTCAATCGCTACCAGGCGGAGCTGTTCGCACCGTACGCGGACCGCATGACGCCGGCCGCCGTCATCCCCATGCACACGCCGGACGAGGCGCTGGCCGAACTCGACCACGCGGTCGGAGAACTCGGCATGAAGGTCATCATGCTGAACAGCATGATCGAACGCCCGGTGGAGAAGGGTCCCGAGGCGTCAGAATGGTACGACGTGATCGGCCTCGACAGCTCCCACGACTACGACCCTGTCTGGCAACGGTGCGCGGAACTCCGGGTCTCGCCGACGTTCCATCGCGGCTCCCGCGGACGCGCGTTCCGGATGTCGCCGTCCAACTTCTGCTACAACCACATCGGACACTTCGCGGCGGCATCGGAGGCGGTCTGCAAGGCCATCTTCCTCGGCGGCGTGACGGCGCGGTTCCCGCAACTCAACTTCGCCTTCCTGGAGGGCGGCGTGGGGTTCGCGTGCCTGCTCTATGCCGACCTCATCGGCCACTGGGCGATCCGCAACCGCGACGCGCTGTCGTTCACGGACCCGGCCAACCTGGACATGGAACTGCTCGGCGAACTCGCGACCGAATACGCGGACGAGCGCTTCCAGGCCGCCATCGCCGAGGGCCGCGGCGTCGGCACGCGCAACGGACCCGCGACCACGGGCCACCTCGAGGAGCTAGACGACTACGCGGCCTGCCGCATCGAAGCCGCCACGGACTTCCTGGACCTCTTCGTCAGGCCGTTCTACTTCGGCTGCGAGGCGGACGATCCGACCAACGCGTGGGCCTTCAACCGGGAGTTCAACCCCTGTGGGGCGGAGATCAAGACGCTGTTCGGCTCCGACATCGGTCACTTCGACGTGCAGGAGATGGCGGGCGTGCTGCCGGAAGCTTACGAGCTCGTCGAGGACGGCAAGATCGATCACCCCCAGTTCCGGCGGTTCGTGTTCGAGAATCCGGTGCGTTTCTGGGGCGAGGCGAACCCGTCCTTCTTCGAAGGCACGGTGGTGGCCGACGCGGCCGGCCAGGTCTTGGCCGACTGACGCGAACAGGTCCGCCTGGCGGAGCGGTCCATGTCCGGCGCGGAGATTCTCGGTGTCATCGTCGCCTACCAGGTGGCGCTGATTGCCATCGGCCTCTGGGCGCGGCGCCGCACGCGGGACCACACCGACTACTTCATCGGCGGCCGCAACCTCGGCGGGTTCGTCGCCAGCCTCTCCTATGCGGCCGGGTCGTCCTCCGCGTGGTCGATCCTGGGGGTTTCCGGCATCGCGTACGTGCAGGGGGTCTCGGCCGTGTGGTTGCTGCCGGGGACGCTCACCGGGCACGTGATCGCGTGGTTCCTGATCGCCCGGCGGCTGCGTGACGCGAGCCGCGCGAACGGCTGGGTGACGCTCACGGACCTCGTCTGCCGGGACCTCTCCGGGAGCGCCCGCCGCTTCGCGACCGCCTTCGCCGGCATCGCGGTGGTCGTGTCCTTCGTCTTCTACGTGGCGGCGCAGTTCCAGGGCGCCGGCCACACCTTCGCCGAGACGTTCGGGCTGCCGGTGTCGACGAGCGTGGCCATCGGCGCGGCGGTGATTCTCGCCTACACGCTGCTGGGCGGCTTCTGGGCCGTGAGCGTGACCGATGCGCTGCAGGCCGTGGTGATGTTCGTGGGCGCCGTGATGCTGTGCATCGCCGCGGTGGTGGCATGCGGGGGTCTCGGCGCCCTGTTCGCGGCGGTCCCGCCGGAACAGATGGCGCCCCTCGGGGCCAACGCGGGCTGGCTCGCCGTGGGGTTCCTCATCGGCATGGTGTCGATCGGGTTCGGCCCGCTCGGCCAACCGCACCTGCTGAACCGCATGATGGCCCTGCGGGACGACACGGCGCTGCGGCGCGGCCGGGTCGTCGCGCTGACCTGGTTCGTGGTCGTGCTCACCAGCATGTTCCTCACGGGGCTCGCCGGCCACGCCCTGGCGACGGACGTGGTCGACGGGGAACGCCTGTTCTTCCAGTTGACTTCGACGCTGCTGCCCGCCGTCGTCGCGGGCATCACGATCGCCGCCGTCCTCTCGGCCGTCATGTCCACCGCCGACAGCCAGTTGCTCGTGGCCGCGAGCGTCGTTTCCCACGACCTCGGTCTCGGCCGCGAGCGCGTCTCGGTCTCGCGCTGGATCATCACGGCCATCGTCGTGGTCGCGGTCGTCATCAGCGTGTGGCTACCGGAGGCGATCTTCTCGCGGGTCCTGTTCGCCTGGAACGCGCTCGGGGCGACGTTCGGACCACTGGTCCTCTTCACGGTGTTCCGTTGGCGTTATGCGCCGTCGGCGGCCCCGGTGGCGATGGTGATCGGTTTCGTGGGCACCGTGGTGTTCTACGTACTGCCGGACACGCCGGGAGATTTCGCCGAGCGTTTCCTGCCGTTCGTCGTGGGGATTGGCCTGCTCGTGGTGTCCCGGCGGTGGTCGGGAACGCATGCGGCCGGACGGGACCAGGGACGGGGCTAACGGTCCGTCGGCTCGATCAGGTCGCCGAGAATGGTGCCCTCGTCACGCAGGACTCCGAGCCAGGTGCGCTTCGGCCGCAGACTGATGTCCATCTCCTCCAAACGGGAGATCGTACCGTGGTCGAACGTCGGTCGCACGCGACGCTACAATGCGCCGTTCGACGCCCGGGAGGACAGCGATGAAGGTCGACGGTGGAGTAGGTTGGGACTTGGAGCAGGTGGGAGCGGAGGCCCGCGAACTGGAGGAGATGGGCTACAGCGGCGTCCTGACGGCGGAAACCGGTCACGACCCGTTCCTGCCGCTCGCGTTCGCCGCGCAGACGACGTCGCGCGTCGATCTCTGCACGGGCATCGCGGTCGCCTTCGCGCGGACGCCGATGATCCTGGCCAACATCGGCCACGACCTGAACGCGCACTCGAAGGGCCGTTTCGTGCTGGGCCTCGGCTCGCAGATCCGGCCGCACATCACCAAGCGCTTCAGCATGCCGTGGTCGCATCCGGCTGCGCGGATGCGCGAGTTCATCCTGGCGATGCGCGCCATCTGGGCGAACTGGCACGACGGCGAACCGCTCCAGTTCACCGGCAAGTTCTACACGCACACGCTGATGACGCCGTTCTTCGCGCCGACGAACACGGAGTACGGAGCGCCGCGGGTGATGTTGGCTGCGGTCGGGCCATTGATGACCGAGGTGGCCGGCGAGGTGGCGGACGGCATCATCGTTCACGCCTTCACCACGGAGAAGTACCTGCGCGAGACGACGCTGCCGGCCCTCAAGCGCGGCTTCGCCAAGGCGGGTAAGAAGCGCGGGGACTTCGAGATCAGCTACCCGTGCTTCGTGGTCACCGGCCGCGACGAGCGGGAAATGGAGCAGGCGAGGACCGCGACGCGCCAGCAGATCGCGTTCTACGGATCGACGCCCGCGTACAAGCCGGTACTGGACAGCATCGGGGCCGGCGAACTGCAGGGCGAACTCAACACGATGTCGAAGCAGGGCCGCTGGCAGGAGATGGGCACTCTCGTCACCGACGACATGCTCGAATCTTTCGCGATAGTGGAAGAACCGGCGAACATCGCCAGGGCCTTCAGGACCCGCTACGGGGACATCGTCGACCGCACGTCCGCCGCGTACGGCGGGTTGCCGCAGGAAGCGCGTGCGGAGATCGTCCGGGAGTTGACGGCCGCGTAGCGGGCCTCATCGCGAGAGAGCATGCAACTCAGGAGGCTGCGCCAGGTCGCGCTGAGGGCGCCGGACCTGGACGCGTCGATCGCATTCTACCGGGACGTACTGGGCGCCCGCTTCATCGCCCGTTTCGATCCTCCCGGACTCGCCTTCTTTGACTTCGAGGGCGTGCGGCTGCTCCTCGAGCGGAACGCATCGACCGGGACGCTGTACTTCGAGGTCGAGGACATCGACGCCGGCGTGGCCGAACTGTCCGGGCGGGGCGTCTCCATCGAGTCCGGCCCGGCCATGATCCACCGGGACGAGGACGGTACGTTCGGGCCGGCCGGCGAGGAAGAGTGGATGGCCTTCTTCAAGGATCCGGGCGGCAACACGTTGGCGCTGGCGACGCGAAAGCCATCGTCGGCGTGAAAGGGAAGGGCTTCTTAAGCAGCGAGAAAGAGACTCAAGATCTATTTTTAGATCGAACTGATCTAAGAAATCTCGTGTTTTTCTCCACTTTTGCGGCGGCTGCGGTTCCCATCCACGGCGAAAAGTGTAAAGTGGCCCGCCCTTTCGTTACGAAATGTTGCGGGGTATCGGGAAAGGCCCATGGGCGCCGTGTCGGCATTGATAGGACGCGTACCGGTCCTGGTTCAGGTCCAGGTCGGGGCGTTGCTGCTCGCGGGCGTCGCGGCCCTGACGTTTTCGACGGGGACCGACGCGCAGCGCTACGAACGCGTGGCCTTCGCCCTCCCCGCCGCGCAGACTCCCTCCGTCCCCTGGGAGGAGGAGCGGGCCGAATTTGCCGACCGGATGACGCG
>VXNE01000695.1 GCA_009840715.1 Gammaproteobacteria bacterium | reverse complement strand
GGCCTGCGTGGTCCAGCTCGTCTCCGTGGTCGTGATCGTCATGGTAGTCGGACGCCAGGAACTAGGTGATCTCGCCGAAGTTGACGGGCTCGTGGTCGGCTTGCGACGACGGGACAAACACCAACCGCGTATGCCCGGACTGCCCGCCGTCGTAATGGCAGTTGATGCACTTCGCCTGCACGATCGGAGCGGAGATGCGCTCGCGGAACACGTCCTCGGCTGCCTCCCGGCCGGCCCCGTGCGTCGGCGCCGTCGAAAGGTTCGTGAGGTAGCCGGCGGTACTCGACAGCAGGCTCATCACGACGATCGGCTCGTCCGACTCCACGTCGAGCTGCCACTTGCCGGCCCCGTCCCCCAATGCGCCGACGAGATCGTCCGCCCCTTTCTCCAGGTCCGATGACGTCAGCGTCCGCGCGGCCCCGGCCGCAAGCGAAAGCGTTACCGGGCTCCCGGGCGACTCGGCCTGGTCGTCCAATCCCGTGATCTCGACCGTTGCGTCGTGGTGCCCCGCGTTCACGAGACGGAGCCAGCTCGGGAGGTCCGGGTTGCTGGCCGGATTGAAGAACACCACCCGGTGGCGGTTGCCCGCCGCCGGCACGGTGTCGAGCATGGAGGTCAGGAAGCCGTCGGAGGTGGTCCTGATGTAGGTCAGCACCTCGATCTCGAGATCGCTCTCGAGCGAGAGCCGCCACGCGCCGTCGCCCGAGCCGACGCCGGCGCTCAGGCCCTTTTCCGGGTTGCCCATTTCAAGGTCATTCGAGTTGAAAGGGGCGGTCTGGTGCGCGTCCAGCGACAGCGTGATCGGCCCGAACTCGGCGCCGCCGTCGTCGAAGGCGTGGATCTCCACTTCGCCCGCCTCGTCGCCGTGATTGATCACGCGGACGAAGCCCTCGCGGCCGAAGGCGTCGTCCGCCGCCGGGAAGAGCGGCACCATGTGATGCCCGTGGTCGTCCGAGTTCGCCGGGACGGTCGAGAGGTTGGCCAGGTGGCCGGTCGGGCTGCGCAGCAGGCTCATCACGGTGACCGGCTCGTGCGAGCGCACGGTCAGTTGCCACTTCCCGGCGCCGTCCCCCAGCATGCCTTCCAAGTCTTCGCCCCCCGCTTCGAGTTCCTGCGCCGAGACGGTGCGGGCTGCCCCCGCCGCAACGGACATCTCGACCGAGCCGGCGGACTCGTGGCCGTGGTCGTCCACGCCCGATACGGTGACCTCGGTGGAATGGTCCCCTGCGTTGATCACCCGCAGCAGGCTCACCTGGTTCGTGTTGGAGCCCGGGTTGAAGATCGAGACCCGGTAGCCATGGTCCGCATCTTCGTCATCGTGCGAGTGGCCGTGCCCGTCATCGGAGTCCTCGTCGTCGTGGTGGTCGTCCCCCGCGAGCGGGGGCGCCGGGTCGTGCATCGAGGTGACAAATCCGCTTTGCAGCAGGCGGATGTACGACAGCACCTCGACATCCAGGTCGCTCGACAACGTCAGCCGCCAGTCCCCCTGGCCGGGACCGGTCCCGGTGCTCCATCCCTTGTCCGGATCGCCGTTCTCGAGATGCGTCGAGTTGAAGTGCACGGTCTCGTTCGCCCCGACCGCGAGCATCAGCGGCCCGAAGCTGTCCCCGGCATCGTCGATGGCGTCGATGCGCACTTCGCCGGCTTCGCCGGAGTGATTGATGACGCGCACGAAACCCTGCAGGACGCCGTCCGCGTCGGACGGGAACAGCGGCACGGTGTGGACGGCGTGTGCGTGCTCGTCGTCCGTCGAGGCAACGGGCAACTCGTCCGCGGCGGCCGGGGCGCCGGCCGTCGCCACGACGATCGCCACCAGGGCCCTCCACAATGCGGGTACGTCGAACATGGCGCTGCTCCTTATCCATCACCGGGCGTTCCCGGCGCTTTCGATGGTAGCCCGACCGTGGTAAGACATCGACGGAAAAGCACGGAAGTGAACGCGTGGCTGGATTCGTAGGGTGGGCCGGCCTGGCTGGCATCGCCGCCGGTGCGTGCCTGCTCTGCCTCCCGGCCTACGCCACCGAAGACGGCGAACGGATCGCCGTGCGCCAGTGCGCCGAGTGCCACGGCCCCGGAGGTCGGAGCGAAAAACCGGACACGCCCTCCATCGGCGGCTTCTCCGAGTTCGCCATCATGGATCTGCTCGACAGCTACCGCCTGGGCTTCCGGCAGGCGCGCACGGTCACCCTCGACGACGGCTCCGAGACGGACATGGCCACGATCGTCGAAGCGCTGTCCGAGGAGGACATCGAGGCGGTGGCGCTGTACTACGCGGACCAGGAATGGATGCCGCACGAGCAGCCATTCGACGCGAGCCTCGCCCGGCGGGGCGCGCGCATCCACTCGGTGAAGTGCGGCAAGTGCCACCCGCGCGGCGGCAGCGTCCCGGAGGCCGACCACGCCCTCCTCGCGGGCCAGTGGCGCGACTACCTCGCGGGCGAGTTCCGGGACTTCGACAGCGGCGCCCGCCGCATGGCCGACCGGATGAAGCAGCGCTACGACACGCTGTCGCAGGCGGACAAGGCGGCGCTGCTCGAGTTCTACGTCAGCGCGGGCAGGTACTGATCGCGCTCACGCGAAGAACCGGAAGTCCTCGGTGTTGTTGAACGGAAAGCGCCGTGCACCCGGCGAGTTCTCGACGCCGAGGTACCTTCGCAACGCCTTGTGGACGTGTTTCGGGTAGATGATCGTGCCGTTCGCATCGTCACGCTCGAGCGTTCGCGGGTTGATGCGCTGCGCGAAGTGCAGGCCATCCGTCTCCCCCACGACCCGGTTCGTCCAGGACTGATGCTTCTCCATGATGACGTAACTGCCGATCGGCCAGTGGTCCTTGCCTTCGTCCGCGTTGTAGAAGTTCGTCCGCCCGAAGTCCGAACCGAGCACGACGACCAGGCGGTCCGCGAGGCCCTGCTCCTCCGCGTAGTCCCAAAGGTAGTCCACGCTCTGGGTCAGGTTGGTCAACAGGACCTCCTGGCGAACGTCGTTGTCGGCATGCGAGTCGAAACCGCCGAGCCACAGGTCCGCGCTTACGGCCACCCCGGTGCGGAACGCGAGGATGGCGATCTCGGCGTCCCGTCGCAGCGTGCTCCAGAAGGTGAGGTTGCCCGCTGGTAACTGTTCACGTTCTGCGAACCCGCTGTCCGGCACGGCGTCTGCAAAGGCCTGAAGCCCGTCCGCGCTGGCCAGCGAGCTCGCCAGGAAGCGCCGGTTTCGCGCCTCGTCGGGGAGCAGTCCGGGAACGCTCGCCAGCCGGTTGGCCCGGTCCCTGGCCCGCGCCCGCAGGTTCGACCAGTCTTCCGCGTGCAGGTAAGGGGGATTGGGGCCTGAGACGTCCGAGACTACTCGCTGGTCCGGGCGGGCCACGTTGCGAAAGGCGTCGGGGTTCGACATGCGGGTGTAGCGCGTGACGCCGCCCGTGTCGGCGAACCCTCCGAACGTCAGGTACGGCACCGCAAGACCCGGGGCGAAATGAGCCGCGAGGAGCGCGGTCAGGCTGGGGAACCCGCGCCCGGTCCGGCCGCTCCAGGCGTGGACGATCCCGGTCGTGTGGGAGTTCGTCTGGAAGTCCACCCCGTTGATCACCAGCATCTTGTCGTGATGCTTCTCGAAGAACGCCTGGTTGTCGGCAAAGGGCGCGTACGGAATGTTGCCGGCCACCCGCGTCTCATCCTGTTCCGCCCAGTGATTGATGACCGGCTCGCCGGGCGTGTTGGTCTTGGGATCGCAGAACGACGTCGGATCCCAGGCGCCGTCTGCCTGGACCAGGACGAACAGCTTGCCGCGATAGTCCTGGGCCTGTACCAGCGGCGCCCGGAGGCCAAGCACCGACAGGCAGCCGCCCACGAGCGCGCCTTTCAGCAGGTCTCGTCGTCCGATCACGCTCATCTCCGCGTTCGTCACAGGTAGAGGTAGCGGTAGTCGCTCATCAGGAACGCGAGTACGGCCACCCACGCCGCGGCGATCCCGTCCGGGTCTAGCGGTGCTACCTCCTGGTAGAGAAACTCGTTCACCAGCTCGGAGTCGAAGCGATAGGCCTGGTACTCGCGTTCTTCCCCGTTCTGGTCGGTGTAAGTGATTGTCTGCAGCCCCGCTGCGTCCTCGAGAATCCCGTCGAAATACCGGATGTCCGCCCACCAGGCACATTGGCGATCGTACAGAAAGCCCCGGGAAGCGATGTAGTCGTGCCTGTTCCACACGTCCACGAAGAGGTCCCAGGCCGCCCGGACGTCTTCGGACTCCACGTCCACCCGGACGCCCATCAGCGTCGCGTGCAGGTCCGCCAGCTTGCGCCTTATGGCATCGGCGCCTTCGTCGGTCGCTGGCGACAGGGTCACGTCGATGTCCGGGAACAGCCGCCGTTCATCGTCCTCCAGCAGATAGAACTCCCGCAGCACGATCGGGCAGCTCGCCTCGACGGCGTGGGTCTCGGCCACGGCGAGCATGACGGACGTGACGTCCCCCGCCCGTTCGGTCACGGCCTCCGAGTCGATGCCGCCGTACAGGAGACGGTACGTGCTCGTCAGCGCGTCAGTCACGACCTCGTCGGGGGGCACGGTGGGCCCGTCGTTCACACGTCTCCCCCAGCGATACCCCGTCAGCGCCTCGGTCTTGCGCGCGAGTTCTTCCGGCGTCAGGAGGCGTCTGGCCCCGGTCCCCGCCAGGGCCGCCTCCCGTAGCGCGCCCGGCTCGGCCGCCGACTCCGCCCGAAACCACTTCGAAAGGACCATCTCCACCAGCAGGTCCTTCAGGTTGTACGGGGAGCGTCCGCGGAAGCCGCGCCGGAAGCCGGCGCTCAACCGTCCGACCTCGGCGCTTTGCGCACCGGCGGCGATCAGGAGCGCGTCGAAGCCCGCGTCCTCCTCGTCCTCCGGGGGCTCGAGGACTTCTCGGCCCATCACGGCGGGCCACCAGAACTCCACGGTGGACACCGAGAAGCGGCTGTCTTCCGCCATTCTCCGGGCCAGCCAGTGGAGACTGTCCCCATCGTCGGGACTGCGGGCGGCGCCGAGGCCCGCTCCGAGCATGCCTCGATACCACCGGTCGCCGTCCCTGTAGAAGTGCTCGATGTTGACGCCGAGTTGTGCGGGCGGCCCGCCCTCCCCGGTGACGCAGTCGTTGCTGGTAAGCGGGCACACGTTTCTCTCGGGCGTGTAGTACGCGTCCAGGACGACCTCGTACTTCGCGTCCCGCGGAATCTCCACTCGCGCCACGCAACCGGTACTTCCCACCCGTGCCGCTACCGGTTCGCCGTTCACGTAATGGCGGGCATCTCCACAGGCCTGCTCGTAGCCTGCCATCTCCTCCAGCTCGTAGACCTGTTCCCACTCGTGATCGATCCCTCTCAAGGTGAGGCGGTCCAGGACGATCGGGCCGAAGTACCGACCGCTGTTGTCCGTCACCATCACGCTCTTGAGCAGGATGTTCCGCGTGCCTGCGTCGACGACGCCGCTGATGAAGCCGACGACTTCCCGGCCCTCCCACGAGGTTGCGGATACGTCGAGTCGAACAGGGGCGTCTCGCTTGTAGGTGTCGTCCAAAGCGTCCATTCCCCCGTAGCTGTCCAGGTAACGCCCCTCGTTGCCGTAGTCGCGGTAGCTCGCCGCGACCGGATCGAGGACGGTGTGACAGACGGTGCACGCCGGATTTCGCAACGTGGGGTTGTCCGTGTCCGCCAACGCGTCAGGATCGGTCGTCCGCGCCGCCGATCGCTCCACGTCGACTCCGAGGAAGTGGTAGTAGGTCCAACGCGATCGGGCCCGGTTACGGTTCGTGGCGGTGGTCGGATAGCGCTGCAGGAACGCCTTGGTGTTCAGGATCCCGGAATGCGGGAAGACGGTCTGGCACGGACCGGGATCGACGACGACAGCCCCCAGATCGGTCCACTCGTCCACGCGCCCCCGGCAGTTCCGGTAGTACTGCTCAATCTTGGAAGGCCGGAAGTCGTGGGGATCCTCCGAGTCCCCGAACTCCGTCGATGCACCGTAGGCGTGCGCCGACTGTGGGTTGGCCATGATGTAGTCCGCGAGCAGGACATCGGTGTAGGGCAGGTCGTTCTCGGCCACATGGGCGAGGAGTTCCAGGGGCGCACGTCGGGCACCGTATTGCACCGCCGTCTCCCAGCGCTGCCCGCTCTCACCGAAACGGTCGCCGTCCAGCGTGGCGAGGCGGTGACGTTCGGTCACGTACGCGACGAACGGAGAGTTGAGGAAGTTGCCGATCAGCGTTCTTTCCCGATCCGTCAACAGCCGGTCGTTGCTCCCCCGGATCAGGAACTCGTGGAACTCCGGCCCCTCCATGAGACCGCGGATGGCGGCCCGAAACTCGTTGGCGCTCGCCCCGCGGATCGACGCGTACTCCTCCTCCGTCGGGTTGCGCCCGGCGAACACGATCGCCGCCCGCCGCAGCGTGCTGGACCACGACTCCAGCCGCACGCCCTCGAACAGGTTGGCAGGCGTGACGGCCGTCGCATCGACTTCCTCTCCTTCGAGGAGCCGCAGGAACCGCTCCATGCGCGAAAACCCGTCGCTGCCTGCCGCCAACTGGACGCCGCCGCCATGACTCACTCCCTGGACCTTGTTCAGGATGTAGTCCGCGCCGTCCTCCACCTCCGCAACGACCGTCTCGAACACCGAGAAGTTCTTCGCCAGGTGATCCGCGTCAGCGCTCGTCACGAACACGAGCCGCGTGTTCCCGGACACGCCGCCTTCCACGTGGCAGTTCACGCACTGCGACTGCACGATCGGCGAGATCAGCGTCGCGAACACCTCCTCCGCCGTCGCGGCGCCCGTGGCGCGGCCCGGCGCCGTCGACAGGTTCGTCAGGTGGCCGGTCGGACTCGAGAGCAGGCTCAGCACCCGGATCGGCTGATCGGAGGTGACCGCGAGGCGCCATTTGCCCGCGCCGTCGCCCAAGGCGCCTTCGAACCCGCCGGCGCCGGACTCCAGCTCCTGTGCGGTGTACGTGCGGGTCTCGCCAGCCGGCACGGTTAGTTGGATGTCAGTGCCGGGTGACGCGCCGCGGTCGTCCGTGCCCGTGATGGTCACCGCGGCTGGCTGCCCGCCGCCGTTGACCAGTCGCAGGCGGCTCACCTGCGCCGTGTTGCTGCCCGGGTTGAAGATCGCCACCCGGTGCCGCGTGTCCGACACCGGCGCCACGTCGTGCATCGCCGTGAGGAACCCGTCCGTCGTGCGGATGTAGGCCAGCACCTCGATGTCGGCGTCGCTCGACAGGGCCAGGCGCCAGTCTCCTTCTCCGGCCCCCGTACTCCCGGTCAGACCCTTGCCGGCGTTGCCCTGCTCGAGGTCCTCCGAGTTGAAGTGCGCCACCTGGCCGCCCGCCAAGGTCAGCGTCAGCGGGTCGTACCCCCACGCCGTCTCGTCGCGCGGCGTGATCGTAATGTCCGCCGTAGCCTCCCCATGGTTGATCACACGCACGAACCCCTGCCGGCCGGAAGCGTCCGACGCCGACGGAAAGAGCGATACCTCGTGCACCCCGTCCGTCTCGTTCGCTGGCGTCGTCGACAGGTTCGTCAGGTGACCCGTGGGACTCGACAGGAGACTCAGCGCATGGATGGATCCTTGGGAGTTCACCGTCAGGCGCCACTTCCCGGCGCCGTCGCCGATTGCGCCAGTCAGCCCGGTGCCACCCGATTCCAGTTCCGCCGCCGTCAGTGTGTGGGACGCGCCCGCCGCGACGGTCACCTCCACCCGGGTGCCCGGTGCCATGCCGCGGTCGTCCGTGCCCTCGATGGTGACCTGCGCCGCTTCCTCCCCGGCGTTGATCAGCCGCAGCCGGCTCACCTGTGCCGTATTGCTCCCGGGGTTGAAGATCGCGATGCGGTGCGCGCCTTCCGCCACCGGCGCCACGTCGTGCATCGCCGTCAGGAAGCCGTCTGTCGTACGGATGTAGGACAGGACTTCGATATCCAGCTCGCTGGTCAGTTCCAGGCGCCAGTCGCCTTGCCCGGCACCCGTGCTGCCCGTCAGGCCCTTGCCGGGGTTGCCGGCCTCCAGGTCGTCCGAGTTGAAATGCACGGTCTGATGGCCGTTGAGCGACAACGTCAACGGACCGTACGACACCCCGGTGTCGTCGACCGGGGCCACCCGCACTTCGCCGGATTCCCCGGAGTGATTGATCACCCGGACGAAGCCTTGCAGGGCGGCATCCGACGCCGATGGGAAGAGCGGGACCAGGTGCTCCCCCGCAGTCGAATTGCTGCTCGCAAACGCCGGCGACCAGCCGTCGGGTGTCATCGCGGTCGCGACATCGTTGTCGGCGCCGAATGACCCGAACACTCCGTCGAGTCGCGCAGACTCAAACGTCCCGCCATCCCGTGACGCCAGCGTGTCCAGGCTCGGCAACGGGGTATCGAGGAGATCGTCGGCCCACGTGAGCCCCTGGAGCGCGCGGCGCGTGTCGTCGTGCCGCGGCACCGGACAACTCAGTTCCACCGCCGCGCGGCTCGGCGTCGACGCGTACATCGTGTCCGGCATGCGTGCGTGCGCCTCTGCCCGGCGCCGATCGGACTCCCAGCGCAGACGGTCCATGAGCGCGCGGTGAGCGTCCTGCGCCTGGAGCGCCGCCAAGGCTGGCATCTGTTCGCTGGGGACTTGGTCGGGGTCGGCCTGCGCCGCTGGGGACGTGATCCCAACGCACAGTGCCAATGGCAGGCACAACAGTCGCGAACAGGCCGACATGGTCCTTCCTCCGCATTTTTTCTAGCACAAGTCGATGCGAGCGGCCAAAGGCAACGGGCCGGTACTTGCTCATTGTCTGGACCCGCGTTGGGGTGGCGGCTACGCTCGGCCCATGCAGTGGCTGATTCAAGGCCTGGTAGTACTGCTTCGAGGCTCACAAGCAGTGCTGTGGTCGGGCCTCCTCACCTTGCTCGCCCCGACGGCCCACGCTGGCGACCCCAGGGACATCGTGTTCGAGTGTCCCTGCCATGCGGAGTGGACGGCAGGGGACGACGGCGACGGCGGAACGCTGGCGCTGACGTTTGGCGTGCGCAGCTTCCGGGGGACGGAGAGCGGCGAGCTGCGGCTCACCGAAGTGGATCCGGTGCGCCGGGTTGGTCCGCACGCGAGTGAGGGGCCGTCCCTGGGTCGGATTGTCGCCGGAGCGGTCCGATCAGGGCAGCGGATTGACATCCCGCATGGGCAGGGCGATGCGGGGCGACCGATCGGCGTGCTCCTGTGGGAGGAGGCGGCGGAGGCGCCGGCCTCCGTCACGGACGCGGGTTCCGTCCGTTGGCGAGCGTGGCATCGGGCCGAGACGTTGGTGCTCTGGCCGACGGGCGACGTGGACGGCGAGGTCATCGAGTTCGTCGACATACTCACGGACACCGACGGAGACGGCGTCGGCGACGTCAACGAAGCGTTGGCCGGCACTCCCCCGACGGATCCGGCGGCGCGCCCCGGTGAGTCCACGATCGACCTGCTCGCACTCTACAACGCAGGCTTCCAGGAGGCGCTCGACGGCTACCCCTACACGCAGATTCACCACGTCATCGCGTTGACGAGCGCGGTCTTCCGCGACAGTGGTACGAACCTGCGGTTTCGCATGGTCGGGGCAAGCGAGGTGGCGCTGACCGATACCGGCGCGCCCGACCCGGAGGAGGTCTCGGAACTCCTCGACCGGCACGGAGCGGACCTGTCCTTCCGGTTCCACATGGGTCAGGCCGAGATGGGCTGCCCTCCCGGAGCGGGGGGATGTGCGAATGTAGGGGGCCCGGCGCAGCGGGGACTGTTGCCTGCAGAGCGAGTGCTCAGGTCCGTCTGCAGGGGGACTCATAGCGTCCTGTGTACTGCCCACGAACTCGGACACAACCTCGGACTCGTGCACTCGGACCGCCAGGGCGAGGCGCATGGCGCCTTTCGATGGTCCCGCGGACGTTATGTCACCAAGCGGCGTGGGACGGTGATGTCATACGGCGTCCCTCGGATCGGCGCGTTCTCCGACCCGGTGGCTGACTGCGGCGGCGTGCCCTGCGGCGTGCCGATTGATCAGGCAGCGGGTGCGCACGCGGCGAGGAGCCTGGACCTGGCGCGTTTCCAGGCGGCCGCCCGTCGAGCGCCGGCTCCGGATGCGGCCGGCGACGGCATCGTCGACGAGGCCGACGCCGTGCCCGACGATCCGACCGAGTGGGTAGATTTCGACGGCGACGGTATCGGAGACAACGCGGACCCCGACGACGACGGTGACGGAGTCGCCGACGCCGACGATCCGTTCCCGTACGACGCGACCGAGTGGCAGGACGCCGACCAGGACGGGGGGGGGGGCGACCCCCCCCCCGCCGGGGGGGGGCGCGCGCCGGGGCCGGCGCGCGGCGGGGGGGGGGGGGGGGGTTTAAACAGA
>VXNE01000119.1 GCA_009840715.1 Gammaproteobacteria bacterium | reverse complement strand
GCCGCGTTGATGTCCGCGCGGGTGGATGAACGAGACGCCGGGCTCCTGGCTCCAGATCTCCTCGGCCAGGTCGAGGTCGAGTTCGTTCGTGGCCCGCGCATAGTCCTGAAGGATCGCGGCAATCTCGGCCTCCGCATTGGCGGAGGCGGGCGCCTCCTGGGCCAGGGCGGCGCTGGCCCCGAGCGTGGCGAGGACGAGGGTAGCCAGGAATTTCTGCATCGTTTTCTCCGGCATTGGGCTTGTTGGTGAGTCAACGCTTGCCGGCGTCGAGCTTGTACGTAACCGTGGCCATGGCGATCTCGGCTCCGTCGGAGTCCGTCACGGACACTTCCCCCACGGAGATCGTCCCGCCCCGCCGGCGTACGGTCGCCGTGGCGACGAGATCGACGCCGATGGCGAGACGCAGGAAGTGGATCGTGAAGCCCACCGTGGCGCCACGGGCGTTCGGCGGCGGGTGGGGCAGCGACCAGAACGCCGCGGTCGCGGCCGTGTCGACGAACGCGCTGATGGCGCCGCCGTGGATGCGCCCGACGCCGAGGTGCGGCCGGTAGGGGAGGCGCAGGACGACGCGGTCCGGGGCGGAGTCGACGAACTCGATGCCCATCGTCCGGGCGAAACCCTCCTGCACGATGCCGTGGACGCGGTCGAGTCCCATGGTCGTTAGCGGAGGTAGCTCGAACGGAACTGGATGCCCCAGTGCCCGTGCACGCAGGTCGCGATCCAGAACGTTTCGAAACGCTTGTACACCGTGCCGTCCGCGTGCCTGCGTTCGTTGGTCAGGGCGAGGTGGACCTTGTCCTGTCCGACATGAACTGCGAGGACCTTGCCGACGGTGGTACGCGCCCAGCCTTCGGCTTCCAGCCGCGCCTTGCCGGCGCGGCTCCGTTCGATGAACGCCTCCCGGGTCGGGATCTCCGTGAACGCGCCATTGGCGAGGCGGATGTGCGGGTAGTTGAGCGTGTCCGCGAGCGCTTCGTGGTTCTGCGCATTGAAAGCGTCGATGAACCCCTGCATGGCGGCGACGGCGGCTTCGCGCATGGCGGGACAGGCTTCCTGTGGCTCACGTTGATCGGCGGACCGGACCCGGACCGCGAGCGTGATAGCTTACCGCATCGTTTCGTCGAACAAAGGACCTTACGTGCCCGCACGCTCCGAACGCCGCAGCTTCTGGACCTGGGGCTACGTCTCGGACGAGCCGTCCGAAGACGAGCGCAATGCCTCGGCAGCGCGGCTGTCAGCCCGCTTCGGGCGCGACGTGACGCCGCCCCGCATCCCTGATCTCGCCGACGTGTCCTTGAGGCCCCCCCGTATCGACGTTCCGGACCGTCTGGCCGAATTCGTGACCACGGACCATGCCGAGCGCGCGACGCATACCTACGGCGGGCACTCGATGGAGCTCCTGAGAGCCCTGCGCGGCGTGTTCGACAACCCGCCGGACGCGGTCGCGCATCCGCGCACGGAGGACGAACTCGAGGCAGTGCTTGCGTGGTGCGATGGCGGCGGCTACACGGCGATTCCGTATGGCGGCGCGACCTCGGTGGTGTGGGGCGTGAACGTGCCCGAGGCATCGGACGCCGCGGTCAGCATCGACCTCGACCACCTGAGCGAGGTGCTCGAGATCGACGAGGTGTCGCGCGCCGGGCGTTTCCAGGCCGGGATCCTCGGTCCGGACCTGGAAGCGGCGCTACGACCGATGGGGCTCACGCTCCGTCACTTCCCCCAGAGCTTCCCGTGGTCCACGGTCGGCGGCTGGGTGGCGACGCGTTCCGGCGGACACTACGCGACCAACCACACGCACATCGACGATTTCGTGGAGTCGACGCGCATGCTGTCCCCGGCGGGGTGGATGGAGACCCGGCGCCTGCCGGGCAGTGGCGCCGGCCCGAGCCCGGACCGCCTGGTGATCGGCTCCGAGGGCACGCTCGGCATCATCAGCGAGTGCTGGCTGCGCCTCCAGAAACGCCCGACGTTCCGCGCCACGGCCGGCATCACGTTCCCGAACTGGTACGCGGGTACGGAGGCGGTGCGCGCGGTCGTGCAGGCGAAGCTCTGGCCCGCGAACCTGCGCATCCTGGACCCGGTGGAAGCGGGTGCGAGCGCCGGGCTCGACGGTACGTCGCCGTTGCTCATCATCGGCTTCGAGTCGGCGGATGTCCCCCAGGGCACGAACATCCGCCAGGCCGTGGCGCTGGCCCGCGACCACGGCGGGCGTATCGCGGACGATGACGTCCTGATCGACGACGGCGGTGGGAAGGCCACGGGCCGGGGCGGCGCGGTCGGCGCGTGGCGCAACGCCTTCATCGGCGTCAACGCCGGCGCGACGAACGGCCTGGGGCTGCTCTCCGACACATTCGAGACGGCGATCACCTGGGACCGCTGGCCCGAGTTCGACGCGGCGGTGCGGGATCGGATGACACCGGTGCTTGCGGAAGTGCTCGGAGAGGGCGCCGCCCTTTCCTGCCGCTTCACGCACGTCTATCCCGACGGCCCCGCACCCTACTACTCGTGGAACGGACAGGCGACCCTCGGGGGCGAAGCCGAACAGTGGCAGGCGATCAAGGACGAAGCGACCGCCGCGGTCGTCGACGCCGGTGGCACGGTCACGCACCACCACGCCGTGGGACGCATGCACCGCCCCGGGTGGGACCGGCAGCGGCCAGAACTCTTCGCCGAGGTGCTGAAGGCTGCCAAGGGGCGTCTCGACCCGAACGGCATCCTCAACCCGGGCGTCCTCATCGACGCCTGACGCCTCATGTCGCGGTTCGGCGTCCTGTGCGTTGTTGCGAGCGCGGTCGCCGCCCTCGCGGAGCCTGATCCCGATCGCTCCGGGATCGATTACCGGCACGGCTTCTCCATGTTCGGCGAACTGAAGTACCCGTCGGACTACACCCATTTCGACTATCACAACCCGGAGGCCCCGAAGGGCGGCACGCTGGTCATGGCGCACATGGGCGGCTTCGACACCCTTGCGCCCCTGTCGTCCACCGGCGCGCGGGCGCCTGGTTCGGACCTCACCCTGGACCGGCTGCTGACGATCTCGGGGGACGAGATGAACGCGTACTACGGCGACCTGGCGGAAGGGCTCGCCGTGTCCCCGGACCGGCGTTGGATCGCGTTCAAGCTGCGCCCGGAGGCCCGCTGGCACGACGGCGTCCCGATCACGTCGGCGGACGTGGCCTACACGATGGAAACGATCCGGGCGGATCCGTTCGCCGCGGGCCTGCCGGACGTGCTGGGCTGGATCGCGTCCATCGAGGTGCTGAACGACCGGGAGTTCGTCCTGCACACCCATGCCGACGTGACGGCGGCCAACTTCACGATCCTCAACTTCATGACCGTACTGCCGGCACACTACTGGAAAGGCCGCGACCCGCGCACGCCCGACCTGGTCCCACACCTGGGAAGCGGCCCGTACCGCGTGGCGGACTTCGACCCGGGCCGCAAGGTGCGATACGAGCGCGTGCGCGACTACTGGGGCCGGGACACGCCGCCGAACCGGGGCCGATACAACTTCGACGTCCTGCGCTACGACGTGTACCGGGACGCCACGGTGGCCCGGGAGGCTTTCCGGAAGGGGCTCTTCGACTACTGGATCGAGCAGGACTTGCGGCACTGGGTATCGGCCTACGACACGCCCGCGCAGGCCCAGGGCTGGCTCGTGAAGGGCAAGTACTACCTGCGGATCGAGATCGGCGTGCGCCTGATGCTGTCGTGGAACACCCGCCGTCCCCCGTTCGACGACCGGCGGGTGCGCGAGGCGCTGACCCGGGCGATGGACTTCGACTGGCAGAACCGGGCGCTGCACTGGGGGTTGCACGAGCGCGCCGAGAGCCACTTTCCCGACACGCCCTTCGCGGCCACCGGCCTGCCCGACGAGGCGGAACTCGCGCTGCTCGAGCCGTTCCGCGAGACGTTGCCGCCGAAGCTCTTCGCGGAGCCGTTCGCGTTGCCGAAGTCGAGCGGCACCGGACCGGACCGGGCGAGTCTCGAACGTGCGCGTGCGCTGCTCGAAGAAGCCGGCTGGCGGGTGCGCGGCGAGGCGCTGGTCAATGCGGACGGCGCACCCTTCGAGATCGAGTTCCTGTCCCGCTCGCCGGCGGACCAGCGGACGCTGCTTCCGTACATCGACAGTCTCGCGCAACTGGGCATCCGGGGCACGATCCGTACGGTGGACAGCACCGCCTACTTCAACCGACGCAGGAGCCTCGACTTCGAGGCGAGCCTGCGCAACCACGACATCCTTCTGCCCCCGATCATCGAACTGAAGGGGTTCTTCCACTCGATCTCCGTGGACATGCCGCTTACGCGCAACCTGGCCGGCATCGCACACCCTGCAGTGGACGCCCTGGTGGAGACCGCCACGGACGCGACGTCCTTCGAGACCATGCAGACCGCCCTCAAGGCGCTCGACCGCGTGCTGCTCTGGGGCTACTACCAGATTCCGTTGAACGCGGTGGCCGACCCCTTCCTCGCGTACTGGGACAAGTTCGGCCGGCCGGCGCGGGCGCTCGACGCCAAGTACAAGTCACCGTTCCCGCACGGGTGGTGGTACGACGCGGAGAAGGCTGCGCGCATCCGTCCTGGAGACTGATCGAGTACGCGAACAATCGGAAGTACTGCTTCCGATTATCATGATATTCTGAACTGCATGTTCAAGCGCCACCTCCGCCTTCCGGTGCCAGGGACCGAGACGTTTTTCCTCTGGGGACCGCGTCAGGTAGGGAAGACGACGCTTCTCAGGGAGCACTACGGCGATTGTCGATGGATCGACCTGCTGAAGGCCGATCAGTTCCGGCGCTATGCCGTCAATCCGGAGTTCTTGCGCGAGGAAGTCGAGGCCGAACAAGGCGAGGAGCCCACGCAGGTTGTTCTGGACGAGATTCAGAAGGTCCCGGCACTGCTGGACGAGGTCCACTGGTTGATGGAGAACCGCAACGTCCAGTTTGCCCTGTGCGGTTCCAGTGCGCGAAAGGTCCGCCGGGGCGCGGCCAATCTGCTGGGGGGCCGGGCAGTTCGCTATCGGTTGCATGGCTTGACGGCTGCCGAGATCGGGTCCGGTTTCGATCTGGATCGCCTGCTGAATCATGGCTACCTCCCCCGGATCTTCGATGCGGATCGTCCCGGTAGGCTCCTGGACGCCTACGTCGCGGACTACCTGAAGGAGGAAGTGGCTGCCGAAGGTCTGGTCCGCAATCTGCCGGCGTTCTCGGGCTTCCTGGACGCGGCGGCGCTTTCGGACGGCGAACTGATCAACTTCTCCAACATCGGGACGGACTGTGGCGTATCGGGCCACACCGCGAGATCGTATTTCGAGATCCTGGAAGACACCCTCCTTGGCCGTTGGCTGCCCGCGTACCGCAAGCGCCCGAAACGACGGGTCATCGGCGCGCCCAAGTTCTACCTCGCCGATGTCGGCGTGGTGAATCGGCTGGCGCGTCGCGGCCGGCTCTCCCGGGGGTCGGAGGCCTACGGCCGGGCCTTCGAGAACTGGGTCTTCCACGAGCTGTCGGCTTGGCTCGACTATGCGGACGACGGTGACGCGCTCTCCTATTGGCGGGTCGCCGGCGGCACCGAGGTGGACTTCGTGGTCGGCGACATGCGCCTCGCGGTCGAGGCCAAGGCAAGCGCTCGGATCGTCACCCGCCATCTGAAGGGTTTGCGCAGCCTGGTGACGGATCATCCCGATGTGGGACGGCGGGTCGTCGTCTGCCTCGAAGACCGTGTGCGGCGTACCGAGGACGGCATCGACATACTTCCCGCGGAGGCCTTCGTCGCTCGGTTGTGGGACGGCGAACTGGGCCAACCCGCATATCTCACCAGGCCGCTTGTTCCATCATCATAAGTCCTTGGTTCTCCACGCTCGTTCCCCAACTTCGAACCCTCGTGCGCGCATGCACACTGCGCTGGCCGCGCCCTCGCGGGTCTCCTGGCCCTGTGCGCGTACATGCTCCCTCAAACATAGAACAACGCTATGCTCTCGGTCGCGAGCACGCGCACAGGACCGGGGCGCGTAGCCCAGGATCCTCCGCGATCATCACGGCCCCTGGTGAGATATGCGGGCTAAGACCGGGCCCGCGCCGTGTGCGTCAGTCCCACGGTTCGAGCACCACCTTGGCAGCCTCTCCCCCGAAGAACAGGTCGAAGGCTTCCGGGGCCTGCTCGATACCCATCCGGTGAGTCACCATGTCGCCCGCCGGGAGGCCGCGCCGTACGAGCGCCTCGAGTTCCTCGTGATCGGTCGGGGCCGAGTACCACGTCCCGATCACCTCGATCTCCTTCAGCGTGAAGTGCTGCATCGTGTCGATTGTCGGCCCGGTGCCGCTCACGCCGACGAGCGCCATGCGGCCGCTCTTGCGCAGCGCGTCGAGGCACAGCGTCTGCGCCTCCGGGGCGGCGGAGCATTCGAGGGCCACGTCGATCCCGCGCGGGCCCGCAATTTCGGCGAGCCGGGCGCGGATGTCGGGTTCCTCCGCCGGGTTCACGCACACGTCGGCGCCGCATTGACGCCCCTGTTCGAGACGAAAGGGATTGATGTCGAGCACGATGGTGCGGGCGTTCAGGAAGCGGCACAGCATGGTCGCGGCGAGGCCGATCGGACCCTGGCCCGTGATCAGCACGGTATCGAAGCCGGTGACGCCGAGGCGCTTGATCGCCCGGAAGGGCGTGCCGACCGCGTCGCCGAAGAGGGCGCCGGTCTCGAAGGAGATGTCGTCTGCGAGGGGCAGGCAACTGCGCTCGTTGACCACCACGTACTGGGAGTGGTTGCCGGGGAAGCGGCGACCGGGGGGACGGTCGCAGAGGACCCAGTGCCCGGCGACGCAGTAGCGGCAACTTCCGCAGGGCGCGGCGGCGTGCAGCACGACCCGGTCGCCTTCCCTCACGTACTTCGAGCCGCGCGCCTTGGCGACGATCCCCGCGCCTTCGTGGCCGGCGTTGAGGACGTTGTTTGCGCCCATCCTGGAGGGCCCGTCCCAGGCGTGGCGCTCGGAGCCGCAGAGCGGCGAGGACATGACCTGCACGACGACCTCGTCGCCGGTTGCCGGGTCCGGGTCCGGGTCCGGCAGGTCGATCACGTCCACGCCGCAGTTGCCGAGCATTCGAACCGTGCGCATGTCGATCTCCAATGGGTGGTCCGCCGGGAACGAGTGTGTCGGATTGCGCGGGCGCGGGCAAAGTGGGGAGGCGGGAGGTTGGAGGTTGCAACCGGGCGTCGCGTTGCGACAGACTCGAACGGTGCCATGTTCCTGGAGCGGCGTTCGATGCACTCGCTGACGGATCGGCCCGGGGCACGAGCCCCGGATATCGGGGAACGGTGGAAGCGCCCTATACGCGGTCGGGTGGTTCGCGCCGCGTGGCTCACGGCCTGCCTGTGCGCCGGTACGACCTTCGGCGCGGGCGTGACACCCTCTCCGGTCGCTGCTACGGAACTCGGCCCGCCGGCCCCGACGTGGTTCATCGTCAAGGGCGTCCTCGGCGCCGCGTTCGTCTTCGATGCAGCCGACGGGGAAATGCGCGGGACCCTGTCGCTCACGCCGTGGACGCCGACGGTGCGCCGCCATGCCGGCCGGGGCGAGATCTACGCTGCGGAGACGCACTACACCCGGCGCTACGGCGGCGAGCGCACGGACGTGTTGCGCATCTACGCCCACAACACACTCAACCCGACTGCGGAGGTCGTCATTCCGCCGAAGATGACGGCGGTACACCCGCAATACCTCGGGATCCTTTCCGGCGGCCGTTACGTGACGGTCTTCAACATGACGCCGGCGCAGTCGGTGACGGTGGTGGACGTCGAGAACCGGCGCTTCGTGACGGAGATCTCGACACCCGGCTGCGCGACGACGCTGCCGGCCGGCGAGCGCGGCTTCCTGATGCTCTGCGGCGACGGCACGCTGCAGTGGATCGGCCTCGACGAGAACGGTGCGGAGGCGGCTCGCGTCCGCACGGAGCCGTTCTTCTCGGTGGAAGAGGATCCGGTGTTCGACCATCCGGTGCGGACGGCCGACGGCTGGCAGCTCATGAGCTTCGGGGGCAGCACGAGGGAGGTCGTGGTGCGCGACGGCGAGATCGTCCTCGGGGAGTCCTGGTCGCTGCTCGGGGAAGACGATGCGGGATGGCGGCCAGGTGGCGATCAGCCCTCGGCGTTCCATGCGGGGCTGGACCTGCTCGTGATCCTCATGCACCAGGGTGGTGTGGACACGCAGGACGATGCGGGCCCGGAGGCGTGGGTCTACCACCGCGCGGCCAAACGCCGCATTGGCAAGATCACCTTCGAGGAGCCGGCTTCGGCACTCCTCGTGGTCGAAGGCGACGAACCGCTGCTGGTCGCTTCGATCGGCGCCGGGGCGCAGGTGTTCGAGTTGCGTACGGGGAAGCGGAAACACGTCATTGACACGGGCGGCGGCGGCCGACTGCTGGCCTATTGAGGGGGTTGTGGAGAATTCCCCCATGCTGGCCGTCGCAGCGGGTTTCGCCGTACTCCTCGGGTCTGCCGCTTGGGGGAAGTTCCGTAACGCGGCAGGGTTCGAGGCGATCCTGGCGGACTACCGGCTCCTGCCCGGATCGCTCGTGCGTCCGGTCGCACGCGGCATTCCGGTCGTGGAGGGCGTCCTCGCGGCGGCCTGGATCATCGCTCCATGGCACGCCGATGCGGCACTGCTGGCAAGCATCGCGACCGTGGCGATCATGCTCGGTTACGGGGTGGCGATCGCGGCCAACCTCTCTCGCGGACGTTCCTGGATCGACTGCGGCTGCGGCGGCGGCGAGCAGCTCTCCTGGGTCCTGGTCGGGCGCAACGCCGTGTTGGCGACGGTGGCCGTCGTCCCGTTGGTCGCGAGCGGCGCCGGGGTTCCGGCTTGGGGAGATCTCGCCATGGCCTTGCCGATGTTCGCGGTGGGCGCGTGCCTCTATCTCGCCACCGGCGTCCTGGTCGCGAACGCCGCCGCCATGCGGCCGTGGGCGGAAGACCCGTCGTGACGGGAGTTCTCGACGTGCTGCTCTGGGTGGTGGTGGGCTTGCTCACCCTCGCGGTGCTTGCCCTGGCCCGCCAGGTGGGAGTGCTGCATCAGCGGGTCGCCCCCGCCGGGGCGCTCGTGCCCACGCGGGGCCCGAAGATCGGCGAGTTGACGGAGACCGTGGAGGGCGAGGACCTGACAGGCAACCGCGTCGGGATCGGCAGTCCCGCCCAGCAAGCGAACACCCTGGTGCTCTTCATTTCTCCCACCTGCCCGGTGTGCAAGTCGCTGCTGCCCGCGGCGAAGTCACTGGCGTCCGCGGAGGGGCTCGAACTGGTGTTCGCGAGCGACGGCTTCGACGCGGAGCGGCACCGCGCGTTCGCCGGGGAGGTGGGCATCGGCCGGTTTCCGTACGTGCTGTCCCAGGCGCTTGGCATGCGTTACGGCGTGAGCCGGCTGCCGTTTGCCGTGCTGATCGGCGAGGACGGCGTGCTGCGGGGACGCGGGTTGGTCAACACGCGCGAGCACCTGGAGAGCCTGCTGGAATCCTGGCGTACGGGTGTCGCAACGCTCCAGGACTACGTGTTCGGGACCGAGGGAGCGGAGGATGCGGACGGCGTCGGCCACTATGACCCCGCCGTGACGGAGCCTCTTCCTCGAACGGAGAAGATACGATGAACGACGTGGACGGCCGCCGCGCGATGGTGGCGCGATGGTTCGACTCGGTGACCCGGCGCACGACGACGGGACTCGCGGAGCGCACTTCGCGCCGCGGTTTTCTGGGACGCCTGGGCGGTGTCCTCGCCGGCGCGGGAGCATTGCCGCTCCTCCCCGTGGAACGGGCTTTCGGGGCGGAGGAGTCGGACGCTGCGCCGCTGCCCGCGGGCGACGCGCCGGAGATGGCGGGCCTGACCGAGTTCGGCGATCCGCAGAGCTGCGACTACTGGCGCTACTGCGGGCTTGGGGGCACCCTCTGCGCGTGCTGCGGGGGCAGCGAGAGCACGTGCCCGCCGGGTGCCGAGCCGTCCCCCATCACCTGGGTGGGCACGTGCCGCAACCCGGTCGACGACCGGCAGTACCTGATCTCCTACAACGACTGCTGCGGCAAGGCGGTGTGCCCGCGGTGTTTCTGCCATCGCACGGAGGGCACGAAGCCTGTGTACTTCGCGAGCAAGAGCAACAACATCCTGTGGTGCTTCGGGACCGACAGCCACGCCTACCACTGCACCGTCGCGGCCGTGATCGGGGAGGTCACGGAGGACGACTCCGCCGTGGAGACGGAAGCCACGGGATGACGCGCTGGCCGGTTTCCCCGCCGGCGCGGCGGCGGAGTCGCCTGGCGGTCGTGCTCTGTGGCGCGATTGCTGCCGGAGGAGTGCCGGCGCACACCGATGCGGGCCGCCGAAG
>VXNE01000319.1 GCA_009840715.1 Gammaproteobacteria bacterium | reverse complement strand
AGCTCGTCGGCCGCGGCTGATGTGTATAAGCGCCCGCCCCGGGCCCGCGCCGCCCTGATCGGGTGCGGCGTCACGACGGGCGTCGGGGCGGCCATCCACACGGCCGCGGTGGAGCCGGGCTCGACGGTGGCGGTGATCGGTTGCGGGGGCGTGGGGCTCTCGGCCATCAACGGCGCCGCCATCGCCGGCGCGGGGCGGGTGATCGCCGTGGACATGGTGGCCTCGAAGCTGGACCTCGCGCGCAAGTTCGGCGCGACGGACGCGGTGGACGCCAGTTCCGGAGACGTCGTGCAGCAGGTGCGCGACCTCACCGGCGGCGGCGTGCACTACTCCTTCGAGGCGATCGGGCTCAAGGCCACGGCGGAGCAGGCGTTCCGCATGCTGCGTCCCGGCGGTATGGCGACCGTGATCGGGATGATCCCGCCCGGGCACATGGTCGAGCTGCACGGTCCCGACTTCCTGCAGGAGAAGAAGATCCAGGGCTCCATGATGGGCTCGAACCGCTTCCGGGTGGACATGCCCCGCTTCGTGGACTTCTACCTGCAGGGCAAGCTGCACCTCGACGACATGGTCTCGAGCCGCATCGGCCTCGCCGACGTGACCGACGCGCTGATGGCGCTCGAGACCGGCGAGGTGGCGCGGAGCGTCATCGTCTTCGACCACTGAGCGAAACAGCGGCGCCCGGGCGGCCTCGCCGGGTGTTCGGTGCTGGCCCGCGCACGGTCGTCGGGGGCGGTGTGGCTGGACACTGGACTGCCGGCCCGCGAGGGACGCTTGTAGTCGCGTAACACTTTGAAACACTCGGTGACGTCTGTATAGTGCGTCGCTCCCGGAGAACCCGGCCGTTGGTGCCGGTTCGTCGCGTGGCGTGCAATTCCCGAAGGAGGATTCGCCGAGTGAAAGAACACCTAGCAGTCATTGCGGTCGCGGGCATCCTGCTCGCACCCCCGGCCCTGTTCGCCGAAGAGGCGGACGAGGGTTCGGAAGACGCCAGCAGGCGGCAATTCGAAGAGATCGTCGTCACGGCGGAGCGCCGGGAGTCGACCGTCCAGGACACGGCCATCGCGATCACCGCCTTCACGGGTGACTTCATCGCGGACTTCGGGCTGCGCAACCAGGAAGACCTGCAGAACTACCTGCCGGCGACCACCATCCAGCCGTATGACCTGTCCATTCGCGGCGTCGGCCGCCTGTTCCGCGCCCTCGGCGGGGACCCGGGCGTCGCCACCTACTTCGACGGCGCCTACTCCGAGGACTTCGGCATCGCCTCGACCGAGGGCGGCCTGTTCGACATCGAACGCATCGAGTTCCTGCGCGGTCCCCAGGGCACCCTGTACGGCCGCAACGGCGTGGGCGGCGCGGTGAACTTCCATTCCAAGAAGCCCACCGACGAGTTCGAGGGCGAGGTGCGCGCCAACGTGGGCAGCTTCAACACCCGGGAGGTGTTCGGCGTCGTGTCCGGACCCGTCATCGAGGGCGTGCTGAACGCCCGGGCCAACGGCGTCAAGCGGACCCGGGACGGCTTCATGGACGACGTGCAGCCCGGCAACCCCGACATCAACGACTACGGCGACGAGAACTACTCCCTCGCCCTCGAGTGGTTGCCGCTCGACAATCTCTCCGTACTCGTGCGCGGCAACGAGCGCAGCTACCGGCGTTCGATGTCAGGAGCGCAGGGCGCCGGGGCCATCGTCATCTCGGAGCAGGCCGGCATGCGCGACCCGGTGACCGGCGGCGAGCGCTGGGTGAGCGTCCCCGTCCACGGCTGGCGGCCCATCGCGGATCCGACGGCGGCCGATGCGCCGATGTGCGCCAGCGCCACCGACCGTTCCGTGCCCAACTGCATCGTGCCGACGGGACTCGTGCCGTACATCAACGACGACCATCCCTGGTACTCGTTCACGCACAACGGCCTGACCCGCTACGCGCAACCCGTGGTCGGCGGCGTGGATCCGGTCGGCCTGGCCCCGGACGGCACCACGGTGTCCGGGTTCGCGCGTCCGAACTACGCCTACCAGGCGGCCTTCGATCCGGGGCTGCAGATGCTCGCGGACCGAAGCATCCAGGGCGACGGCAGGCGGATCCCGGAGCTCGGCGGCGACGACCTGCGGGGCTGGACCAACGGCCTCCAGGACGAGTTCTTCGACCACCAGGCCGCCTACATGAACGTCACCTGGGACGTGCTGGACAACCTGACCGTCAAGTACATCGGCGCCTACACGGACTACTTCTACCACCGGACCACGGACGACGACCGCACCGGCATGCCGATCGACCAGCAGTTCTATGCCGCCCAGGAGAACGAGAACTTCCAGCACGAGGTGCAGTTCTTCCTCGACGTCGGCGCGAACCTGAACTTCACCGGCGGCTACTTCTACTACGAGAACGACATCGACCAGCAGCTCGACTTCTACTCGCCGGACGGCTGGTCGCGCTACACCGAGCCCGCGGACTACGGCGTCCTCGGTCCCACCGCCTACCTGTTCGGTGCCGTGATCGTGCCGGCATGGCTGATCACCGGCGACACCAGCACCAACCACCGTACGGCGAAGGAGCTTGGCAAGGCGGGCGTCCTGCCGAACCTGGCCGGCGCCGTGCCGATCCCGTCCTTCAGCGATCCGAGCATCCAGGAGGTCTACTTCGCGGACAACCCGTGGATGGGCGACACCGTCGGCACCGGGGGCCGGGTGGATCGCGGCCCGGCGTCGAACGGCACGACCTTCATCTGGGACACGGAGAACCGTACCGAGGCCTGGGCCGTCTACCTGCAGGGCGAGTGGCAGATCAACGATCTCTTCGCCCTGACCCTGGGCGTGCGCTACGCCGAGGACGACAAGGAGGCGGAAGAGAGCCTGTTCCTGTACAACGAGGCCCCGGGCGCCCTCGCCAACTGCGTCAACAACGTGGGCGTGGAGCTGGCTGCGCTGTGCGGCGACCTCGACGGCGACGGCGCGGTGACGCTGGCCGAGTACAACACCGGGATCACCGGCGGCATCGACGCCACCGGGAACATCGCGGACTTCGACAAGGTGCGGTTTCGGGGTGTCCCGTTCGCCCGTTCCATCTACCGCTCGATGGTCAACGACTTCGACGAGATCACGTGGCGGGTGAACCTGGACTTCACGCCCAACGAGAAGGACCTCTACTACTTCTCGGTCACCACCGGCTACCGGGCCGGGGGCTTCAACCTCGGCTACTTCTCGTTCATCCCGACCTACGCCCCGGAGGACCTGACGGCGTACGAGCTCGGCTACAAGGGCCAGCTCTTCGACGGCACGGTGCAGCTGAACGCTTCCGCGTATCTGTACGACTACGACCTGATCCACCTGCAGTTCAGCACGTTCTCGTTCACCGGGGTGAGCACGAGCGTGCAGAACGCACCGTCCGCCGAGACCATCGGCTTCGAGTTCGAAGGCATGTGGCTGGTGACGGACGAGATCACCGTCGGCCTGAACTACAGCTACACGGACGCCAGCTACAACGCGGAACTCTTCGAGCCGACCGCGGGCACCCGCGGCGTCGTGGACGGCAGCAACGCGCTGGCCCCGTCGAGCGTCTTCACGGTCGCGGAGCGCAACCTGCTGATCGACGGCGAGCCGCTGCCCCGGGTCCCGAAGCATAAGTTCACGGGCTGGGCGGACTACGTGCAGAACCTCGGCAACCGCGGCACGGTCACCTACCTGACGAGCGTGGCCTGGACGGACGAGTTCCCCGCCGGCGGACGTCCGACCGCGGCGAGCCCCCTGAGCGTCGCCCCGGCTTTCCTGCGCTGGGATGCCCGGGTGAGCTGGACGAGCCTCGACCGGCAGTGGACCGTCGCGGGCTTCGTGAACAACATCCTCGACGAGATCGGGGTGCGCAACCAGTTCACCTACGCCGAGTCCCAGGGTCACCGCCGTGTGATCGAACCCACCAACCCGCGCTGGTGGGGTCTGGAAGTGCACTACAAGTTCGGCGCGTACCGGTAGGCGGACGACCGGACTTCATTGCAGGGCGCCTTCGGGCGCCCTGTTCGTTTCTGGCGACGACATGCGGGAAGCCCGGTGGCGGCCGCGGAGCGCGCCCTGCATGTAGCGCCATACATTGCTGTGCGCGCATTTCCCGAACCGAGCCCCTGGCTTGCCCCAAAGCCATGAATCTGCGGAAAAAGTTGACATCGAGACGGCAAGTTCGTAAACAGGTCGCTCGCCGTCCACGGGCGGCGCTGGAGAGACCAAGAAACAGCTGTCCGCAGCGACAGCGGAGAGGGTAAGAACCATGATCCACGACCGGACGTTCCGGGGCGCGGCCGCGCTCGGATTGGCCTCCCTGTTCCTCCTGATCGCGCCGCCGGCGCTCGCCGACGACGACGATGATTCGTCCGAACAACGCCGTATCGAGGAGATGGTGATCTACGGCGAACGCGTGGAGTCCACGGTTTCGGACACCTCCATCGCCATCACCGCCATGGACGAGGACTTCCTCAGGGACATGGGGATGCAGGGTCCGAACGAGATGGTGAACTTCATCCCCGCGACCACCCGTACCGACTGGGACATCAAGATCCGCGGCATCGGGCGCAACTTCCGCGGCCTCGGCGGTGACCCGGGGGTGGGCACCTACTACAACGGCATCTACTCGCCCGACTTCGGTATCGCGGCGACGGAGGGCGGCCTCTACGACATCCGCCGCATCGAGGTGCTGCGAGGACCGCAGGGGACGCTGTACGGGCGAAACTCCATCGGCGGCGTCGTGAACTACGTCACGAACCAGCCGAACCACGAGGGCTTCGAGGCGAACGTGCGTGCGGTGCTCGGCGAGTACGGCACGAACGAGTGGTTCGGCCTCGTGAGCGGTCCGGTCACGGAGAACTTCGCCTACCGCCTCACCGGCGTGAAGCGCATCCGCGGGCCGGCCGTCGACGGCCACGCGGGCTCCGAGGACATCCAGGACGTCAACGACCAGAACTTCGCGCTCATCCTCGAGTGGACGCCAGCGGACAGCATGACCTTCAACCTGCGCGTCAACGACCGCCGCGCCTACAGCAAGAACAACTTCGGCAACGGCGGACACGGCATCGCGGGAGAAGGCCCCTGCATCGGCCAGCATCCCATCACCTCCGACAGCCAGTGCGATCCGCGCTACCGCGTGTCGCGGGACACCAACTACTACGCGACCGGCTTCCGCGCGGTCGGACAGGACTGGGTCGACAAGTACGGCGATCTCGCGGACGACCCGCGGGGCGCCGTGGGGTGGATCCATCCGACGACCGGCGAGACCTTCTACGGCGCTTACAACCGCCCGGGCGTGGATGACTTCAGCGTGCGCTGGCCGTTCATGCCGTCGCAGAACTACCGTTCGGCTTCGGTCGCGACCTACGACATCGGCGGGGCCGACGCTCCGGACATCGTGGGCCTCACGACCGGCGACAACCGCGAGGAGTTCGACCACCAGCAGGCTTCGCTGGTGTGGGACTGGGACATCAACGACCGCGTGTCGATCAAGTACCTCGGCTCGTACAACAGCTTCGCGTACTGGTTCAACCGGGACAACAGCTTCTCGGACAGCCACGTCTCCGATATCGACGATACCGTGATCGAGCAGGTCGAGAGCTACTCGCACGAACTGCGCGTGTTCTGGGAACTGGGCGACCGGTTCACCGCGACGTCGGGCGTCTACCAGTTCTGGGAGTCCCGCGATCAGTGGTACGGCATCCGGGAACGCGGCGGGCAGGGCCGTGCGCGGAACGCGGCCATTTACGGGCCGGAGGGCTGGGACACCTGGCTGCTGGACTCTCTCGCCGTCGTCGGCTGGATCTTCCCGCCGTGCATCGGGGAAACGACCCATGGTTCCGGCGCGGGCGGCGACCTGAACTTCGGGGACGCGACGCGCAACTACGGGGCGTATTGCGGGGACCCGGGCAAGCCCTACAGCCAGAGCTGGAAGACCGGCGACACGGGCGCCCTGTACGAACACCGGAATCTCGTGGACAACGAGAACCTGGCCTTCTACACGCAGGGCGACCTGCGGCTGACGGACACCCTGAGCGTGACCCTCGGCGTGCGGTACTCGAAGGACTGGCGCGACGCGAAGGAGCAGCGCGGCGGTTACTCGGAAATCGAGGTATTCAACAAGCCTTGGCTACCATGGGCGATCTCCACCGCGTGCGCGCTGAACCCGGATCGCTGCCCGGAGAACCCGCTGTCGTTCTTCGCGCCCGGCGTGACGCCGCTTGCGGCCCTCAACGTAGCCATGGGGGCGGCCACCTTCACGGGCGACCCGGACTTCCCGATCGCGCCCGTGTGTAATCTCGAGGCGTACGCCTGTGACCGGCCGCTCCGGCTGCGGGGCGTCCCCATCGGTTGGGGTCACCGCACACTGGGTACCTACAAGCAGGACGGGGACGTCACCTGGCGCGTCAACTTCAACTGGGAGCCGACTCCTGACATGCTCGTCTACCTCGGCGCCACGGCGGGTTACCGCGCCGGCGGCTTCAACCTCGGCAACTCCGACGGCCGGATCGAGCTCGACACCGACGGCGACGGCGCCACGGACACGAGGGCGATCGGGCAGTACGGCGACGAGAACCTGATTGCCTACGAACTCGGCTACAAGGGCACGCACCTCGATGGCACCCTGCAGTTGAACATCGCGGTCTACTACTACGATTACGAGAACTACCAGACCAACGTGTCGACGTGGGAGTCGGAGGGCGGCGACTTCGCGTTGCCGAACATCACCCTGCCGGGTGGGGGCGGCCTGGAAGCGCCGGCCGGTCGCGGGCCGGTGGACACGACCAAGAACATCGACCAGGCCAACAACAAGGGCTTCGAGGTCGATGCGACGTACCTGGCGACGGACAACTTCACGATCGGCGGTAACTACAGCTTCACGGAAAGCACGTTCAACACGGCCTTCACGTTCTTCAACGAGAACGACCCGCGGTACCCGCGGGAGATCCTCGGTGGCGACGTGAACCAGGATCCGTGCACCCTGCCGGCGGAGATCCGGTCGCTCTACTGCATCGAAATCGATGGAGAGGACCTGACCGGGATCCCGAAGCACAAGGCGACGCTGTGGGCCGCGTACACGTGGAACCGTCCGAGCGGCTCGTGGACCTGGTACAACTCGATCGCCTACACCGGCGACTACGCCACCACGCCGTTCCACCGTCCGTGGGACCTGGTGCCCGAGCGGGAGCGCTGGGACATGCGGCTGACCTATCGGGAGGCCACCGGGCGCTGGTCGGCGTCGGCCTTCGTCGACAACGTGCTCGACAAGACCTACATCCGGCACTCCGACATGGAGAACCGCCGGACGGGTTACGGGGCCAACTGGCCGCAGCGCGTCGTGGCGCTGTATCCCCGCTACTGGGGCGTGGAGTTCGAGTACAGCATGGGGGCGTATCGGTAGGCACGACCCCGGCGGAAGGATCCGCCACCGTCTCGTGGAGGGGGCGCTTCGGCGCCCCTTCTTTTTTTGTGTCCGGGACCGGATGGGCGTTGGCGCACAGGAATTGCAGCCTTGGCTCACTCGGGGGTCTGCTAAGCTGGTTCCCGGCGTCAAGGGAATGAGCGAGATGGGTAGCGAGGCAGGCAGGGAAGCGGTACGGGTCACGCCGCACCGCGTGACCGGCGGTCGGGAAGTCGCCATGCCCGTCATCACCGCGGTGGCGGTCGTCGTCGCCGCCCTGTCGGTCGTCGCGTCGGTGTTGGACTCGAGAATTGACGACCTGCGCACCGACATGGAGCAGATCAAGCGCGACATCGGGGACCTGCGCGAGGACGTGGGAGACCTGCGCGAGGACGTGGCCTACATCAAGGGACGGATCGACGATGCGCTGAAGCGTCCCGAGTGACCGCGCAATCGGCGCGCGCTACGGACGGGCGCCGGGTGTCACCACGTCGCGCGCGAACACCACCTCGACAGGCACGCCGAGCTTCACGTCGTCGACGGCGCTGGTGTAGTCGTAGATGTTCGCGATGGCCTGCCCGGGGGACTGGACGATGACGTCGCCACCGCGCAGTCCTGCTGCCCGTGCCGGGCGGCCCGTGTGGAGGGAGCATGCTCCAGATATCAGCGTAAAATATGGACCGTAGTCCGTATTTCTAATGAGGGCTCTGGGATGTTCGAGCGGCTTCTGCCGACCACCCGCCACAGCTCGTTCTTCCTGTTTGGCAAAGACGAGATGGACGAGGCCCCGAAACCTCCCGAATGACCGTGTGACCGGATCGCGTTATGGACGGGCGCCGGGCGTCAGCGTCACGCGGTGCCGCACGCCGTCGCGCACGAACACCACCTCCACGGGCACGTCGACCTTCACGTCGTCGAGGGCGTAGGTGTAGTCGTAGATGTTCGTGATCGCCTGGCCGGCGAACTCGACGATCATGTCGCCGCCCCGCAGTCCCGCCGCGGCTGCCGGGCCGCCCTCGATCACGCTCGAGAGCAGGAGCCCTTCGACTTCGCTCGCGTAGTCCGGGACGGTGCCTGTGTACGCGCGCATCGTGTCGCGGCTCCCGCCACGCTGCATGGTGCGTTCCACCTGGACGAATGAGAGTGGCCCGTCCCGCTTGGCTACCCGGGCGGCGAGCAGGGCGGCGAATCGACTCACGCGGCCGAGCGCCTCGTAGTCGAGCTTCTCGGCCGTGTCCGTTGGACGGTGGTAGTCCGGGTGCGCGCCGCTGAACAGGTTCGCGGTAGGGATGCCCGCGTTGTAGAAGGCGGCGCTGTCCGTGGGGAGATAGGGATCGGACTGGAGGCTGAGGTCGAACCCGACAGGCACATTCGCCGCCTCGACCACGCGGGCCCAATCTGGACTTGAGCCAATACCCTGCACGTTCAGCCGGTTATCGCGGACTCTTCCCACCATGTCGAGATTGATGTACGCGGCGATCCGCCCGGTCGGAATCGGCCCGCGGTCGACGAAATGCGAAGACCCGAGCACGCCGAGTTCCTCGCCGCTCCAGAAGGCGAACGCGACTGGCCGGCGGTGGTCCGTCTCCGAGAGCGCCCGGGCGGCTTCGAGCAAGGCAGCGACGCCCGAGGCGTTGTCGTCGGCGCCGGGATGCACTTCGCCGGCCTCGTCCCCGCGTGCGAGGGAGCTTCCGCCACGGCCGTGTCCGAGGTGATCGTAGTGCGCGCCCAGTACGACCCAGGACGCTTCCGTGCCGGCGGTGCCGGACAACGCTGCCACGACGTTCCGCCCGGTCCGCCGTTCGCGCGCGAGCGCGGTGGAGAGGCCGATGCGGACGCGGGGGATCTCGAAGCCTACGGCGTGCGGCTTGCCGTCGTCGAAGCTCTTCTGAATCTCCTCCAACGTTCGCCCCGTGCTGGCGAAGAGGGCAAGCGCGACCTCCTCGCCGACGCTCGCAGCCGGGATGCCGGATCCGGCGGCAGCGGTGTCGAAGGCCATGGGGATGGTCTTGCCGGCGTTGGGCGAGCGTGGGCCGGTGACGACGAGCAAACCGCGGGCGCCGGCTTCGCGCGCCGTCAGCGCCTTGTAGCGCAGGCCGGAATAGCGATTCAGCGTGGCCCGTACGTCGCCTTCCGTGTCTTCGGGCACGTAACGCAGCGCGACGACGATCCTGTCCCGCACATCGAGCGTCGCGTAACTGTCGTAGCCGAATTCGGCGGAGTCAGGCACGCGGATGCCGTACCCCGCGAACACCGCGGGCCCCTCGACGTCGCCGGAGTCGGAGAAGCCGAGCGCGTGGACGCTGTCCGCACCGGTGAACTCGATCGCCCCGAAAGGACCGTCGACGACGACGCTGGAGCCAACGTCCCTGGCCCCCGCCGTGAACTCGAACTCGAACATCATGTCGCCCTCGCTGGGAAGCGGATGGGCTCCGATCCGTGCGAGTTGATGGGCGATGTACTCGCTGGCAAGCAGTTCCCCGACCGATCCCGTCAGGCGACCCGCCAGTTCCGGCCCGGCCAGGAACGACACGTGGTCCTCGAGGCGTGTCGTGGGGGAGACCGGCGCCGTCGCCGGGACCGTGTCGCGGTCGGGCGCGAGAGCGAGGGCCCGTAGCGCCGCATCGTGATTCCAGTCCGCGAGGTAGATCTGGCCGCCTTGCTCGCCGTGCCGGTTCGATGTCCAGGCCAGCCGGTGGCCGTCGGGGGAGGGCACCGGCAGGCCGTCGAAACCGTCCGTGTACGTCACGCGGACCGGTTCCTTCGTGCCGTCGGCGTCCACGATGAAGACCTCGAAGTTGTCGAAGCCGTGCTTGTTCGACGCGAAGAAGACGTACTCGCCGGAGGGATGCGGGTAGGGCGCCCAGCTCATGGACCCGAAGTCCGTGAGGCGTCGCGGATCCGTGCCGTCCGGGTGCATCGACCAGAGGTCGGCTCGCAGCCCGTCCTCGGTGAACCGGCGCCAGACGATCCGGGAGCCGTCCGCGAAGAAGAACGGGCCGCCGTCGTATCCGGGCGTGGGAGACTAGTTTACAGATATGGACGAGCCGCCGAGATTAAGCGGGTGTAT
>VXNE01000097.1:5957-10499 GCA_009840715.1 Gammaproteobacteria bacterium | reverse complement strand
CACCCCGGCGCGGCGGGTCGGGGCCCGCAGGCGGGGCTACCCCGCGGGGCTGGCTCCCAGCCTGGGATGGGCGCGGGGCCGGGCGCCGCGGATCCCGACTCTATCTTCTGCCTCGGACCCCGCCTGCCGGCGGGTGGTCACCAGTGGTAGGACGCCCTCAGGTACCAGGAGCCGCCCTCGAAGTTGGCCGCGGTGCGCCGCGCGTACGGCAGGCCGACGTTCAGCCGGTTCGCGTAAGGCGGTCCGATCACGTCCGGATACTCGTCGAGCACGTTCGTGCCGCCGAGGGCCAGGCGCGTGTGGTCGCCCACGTCGAAGCGGAGTTCGAGGTCGACGAAGACGGTTGACCCGAGCAGCTTGGTGGGCGCGTTGCCGTCGACGCCCCGGATCCGCCCCCGCTCGTCGTAGTGCTCGCCGTAATAGTTGGCGCGCACCATGAGGTCGAGGCGCGGGGTCAGCAGCGTGCTGGCCGTCATGCTGAAGCGGTCTTCCGGATAGCTGCGTTCGATGTCCTCCACGTCGGCGGCGCTCACCGGGAGGATGCCGTTCACGCGTGACTGGCTGGCCACGTCCACCTCGTTGTGGTTGTAGGCGAAGCTGAGATCCGTGCGCACGCCCGAGTCCCCCCAGTCGAAGTGCATGGTCGCCACGACGTCGACGCCCGTCACGTCGAGGTTCAGCGCGTTGGTGAAGAACTGGACGTTCCGGGCGACGCCGGCGGCGTCGAGGAACGGCAGGTTCTGCGTCTTGTAGATGCGCCCGTCGATGTCGATGGTGTACAGGTCCGCGGTGACCTCCACCGGCCCGATCGCGGCCCAGAGGCCGATGCTGTAGTCGATGGACTGCTCCTCCTCGAGGGGCGCTCCGCCGGCGGCGAGGGCGGAGGGATGGTCCGGCGGTACCGTGCCCGACTCGACCTGCAGGCCGGTGTCGTTGTCGAACGTGGTGGTGATCTTCTGCAGGTTGGACTGTCCCGGGGTCGGGGCGTGGAAGCCCGTGTTGACGGACGCGCGCACCGTGAACCAGTCGGCGAGGTCGACGCGCCCCGCGACCTTGCCGTTCCACGTGTCGCCGAAGTCCGAGAAGTCTTCGTAGCGCAACGCATACTGCAGGAGCCCGCGCGTTCCGACTTCCTGCTCGAACTCGCCGTACAAGGCGCTGTTGTGGCGCGAGAACGTGCCGGCATTGATCGGCTCGAGGCCTTTGAACCCGCTGGATCCGGCGCCCAGGTAAGAGTTGGCTTCCCCCGCGATCACGGAGAACGTCTCCTTCCGCCACTCGGCCCCGAAGGCGAACTGCACGCTGTCGGTGAGGCGCCGCGTGAAGTCGGCGTTGAGGTTGAGCTCTTCCTGCCGCAGGGCGCCGACGTCGAAGTCCATCTGCGCGGGCAGGCCGTTCGAGCCCAGGCCGACGTCCGGATTGACGGTGTTGTTCAGGAAGAAGTCGAGCGTGTCCTCGCCGTGGCCGACGCTGAAGTCGTAGCCCAGGCCGCCGGCGTCGCCGCGGACTCCCGTAACGATGCTGTAGTCCCGGTGGTCGCCGTCGAAGAACGGGGTGAACCCCTGCGGCAGCCGGTCCTCGATGCCGAGCGCCCGGATCGTGCTGTGCGCCTCGTTGCCTTCCGTCGCCGGGTTGTCGCCGGACCGGTAGAAGAAGCGGTACCGGCCCTCGGTGGACGCGTAGTTGGCGTGGAAGTACGCATCCGCGGTGTCGGAGAGGGGCACGCCGCCGTTCAGGAAGAAGCGGTAGTCCTCGGTCTGCGGCCGCCCCCAGGTTTGCACGAACGGAGCGTCGTCGAAGGGCGCGTCGACCCCGACGCCCTGGACGCCGGCGTCGATCAGTGCCTGCGCGTTGGGCCGTTGTCGGCCGCGCGACAGCCCCTCGTTGTCGACGAACTCGAGGCTGATGTTGAGGAAACCATCGTCGCCGAGGGGTAGTCCGACGTTGCCGGCCGCCTTCATGCTCTCCTCGCCTTCGAAGAACCGACCGTAGTCGACACGGAACTCGCCGCCCTCCGCGGCGTCCTTCATGCGCAGGTTGATGACGCCGGCGATGGCGTCGGCGCCGTACTGGGCGACGGCGCCGTCCCGCAGGATCTCCACGCGCTCGACGGCGATCGCCGGGATGAGGCCGATGTTGGGGCCGTGGGCGCCTTTTCCGGCGGCGGGAACGAACTCGGCGATGAGGGCCGCGCGATGGCGTCGCTTGCCGTTGATCATCACCAGCGTCTGGTCGGGCGCGAGCCCCCGCAACGAGGTGGAGCGCACGAAGGTGTCGCCGTCTCCCGACGCCGTCGGAGCGTTGTAGGAAGGTGCGAGGGCGCGCAGGCTGTCCGTCAGGTCCGCGTGGTTGCCGACGCGGCCGATGTGTTCGGAGGAAAGCACGTCCACGGGAGCGACGGCGTCCGAGGCGGACCGCGCTGTCGCGAATCGGGAGCCGATGACCACGACTTCCTCGATCGGCGCCGCGCTGTCGGCCTCCTCCTGTGCCAGCGCCTCGGCGACGGGTACGGCGAGCAGCAAGGCTGCCGCCAGCGTGGATGTACGGGTTTGCATCGTTGACCTCCCTGTTACTGCTGCGGGGTGCCCGGCAAGCGCGATCTGCGCGGCGCGCATTGTAGCCGCTCCCTCCAGCCTCTCCTTGCCTCTCCTTGCGACACCGGGTCCGCCTAAGTGACCATTGCCGGCCGGGGCACGAAAGAGAGGGCGCGAGATGGAAGAACGCGGCTGGCGCGCGGAAGTGGCTGAAATCGAACGGCGCCGGCGCCTGCGCGAACGGATGGGCGGTCCGGAAGGCGTCGAACGCCAGCACCGGCACGGCAAGCTGACGGCGCGGGAACGTATCGCCGGGTTCGTGGACGACGGGTCGTTCCGGGAGTTCTACTCGCTGGCCGGCGAGGGGACGTACGAGGGCAACGAACTCAAGTCTTTCATCCCGCGTGCGGTGGTCGAGGGCACCGCACGCGTCGGCGGGAGAAAGATCGTCCTGACCGCCGGGGACTTCACCATCCGGGGCGGTTCCGGCGGCGGCGGGGGCGGCATGGGCTCGGAGCTTGCGCCGAACGAACGCGCGCGGGAGTGGAAGGTCCCCCTCGTCCGCTTGCTCGATGCCGCCGGGGGCAGCGTCCGGCACTTCGAGGAGATCGGCCGCACGTACCTCCCGGACGGCAGCTCCTGGTGGCTGATCGATGTCGACATGCTGTCCAAGGTCCCGGTCGTCGCGGCGATCCTGGGGTCGGTCGCAGGGGGCCCCGCGATCCATGCCTGTCTCGCGCACTTCAACGTGATGGTGAAGGACACGAGCCAGCTCTTCCCCGGCGGACCGCCGGTGGTGAAGGCCGCGCTCGGCTACGACATCTCGAAGGAGGACCTCGGCGGCGCGCACATCCACACGCGCGTCAGCGGCAGCGTCGACAACCTGGCGAACACTGAGGACGAGGCCTTCGAGATGATCCGGACCTTCCTCGGCTACCTGCCGTCGAACGTCTGGGAGTTGCCCCCGCGCGGCCCGACCGAGGACGATCCGGAACGGCGTGACGAGGCGCTGATCGACCTGATGCCGCGGGATCGCCGCAAGGTCTACGACATCTACACGCTCATCCACTCCGTGCTGGATACGGGATCCTTCTTCGAGATCGCACCTCGCTACGGGCGTGCGCGGATCACGGGCCTCGGGCGGCTGCACGGCTATCCGGTAGGCGTGATGGCCAACAACCCGCGCCACCACGGCGGCGCGACGGACGTGGCCGGCGGCAGCAAGGTCATGCGGCTGCTGCAGCTCTGCGACGTGTTCCACCTGCCGGTCGTGAGCCTCTGCGACGAGCCCGGGTTCATGGTGGGGCTCGATGCCGAGAAGCAGGGCATCGAACGGGCCGGTGCGCAGCTCCTGGTCGTGACGTCGCAGAGCCGGGTTCCCTTCGTCACGGTCGCGATCGGCAGGGTCTTCGGGGTCGCGGGTTCCGCGCATCACCGGGCGAGCGGGATGTTCCGCCGCTATGCCTGGCCGTCCGCGACCTGGGGCTCCATGCCCATCGCGGGCGGCACGTCGGCGGCCTATCGGCGGGAGATCGACAGCGCCCCGGACCCGGAGGCGAAGCGGCTTGAGATCGAGGCGCGGCTGCACGCGGTCGCTTCGCCGTTCCGCACGGCGGAGGCGACGGGGCAGGACATCATCGACCCGCGCGAAACGCGCACGGTGCTCTGCGAGTTCGCCGAGGAGGCGCAGCGGGTGTTGCGGACCCAGCTTGGGGAGCCCCGGGTGCCGTATCGGCCGTAACGCGTACTCCTGGCAGGTCCGGCGCCGCGCGAAGCGCGCGTCGGTTCAAGGCAGGTCTTCGAGCATGCGACCGGCCGAGATTGACGTGAAAGTTGCGAAACTCGGGCTAACGGCAGGAGGTGGTGGGCGCGGCTGGATTCGAACCAGCGACTTCTGCCATGTGAAGACAGCGCTCTAACCAACTGAGCTACGCACCCGACTTGTCGGCGGGGGGGGCGCGCCCCCCCCCGCGGGGGGGGAGGGTGTGGGGGGGGAGGCCGGGGGGGG
>VXNE01000097.1:0-5947 GCA_009840715.1 Gammaproteobacteria bacterium | reverse complement strand
TTTCCCACCCAGCTATTTAGCCATTCTCACCCCAGCGCAACACCAAACTCACCCCCCCCCCCTATTGGGCGGCGCCCGGCGCCCCCCGCCCCTGAGGGGAGGGCAAGTGTTCACGGGAAGGCCGGTGTGGTCAAGCGGCGCCCCGTCACGCGACGGCCCGCGCCGCGGCTTCCATGGTCGCCTTCGTCACCGCGAACCGGTCGTCCCCCCAGGGCATCGGCATCAGCACGGGGTACTCGACCCCCGCCTCGACGTAGCCGCGGATGAAGCGGGTAACCTCGTCCTCGTCGCCGATGAAGTCGATGGCCTGCACCATGCGGTCGGACACGGCGGCCAGCGCGCCGTCCCGGTCGCGTTCCGCCTGCCGCGCGCGGATATGGTCGACCTCGTCCGCGAAGCCGCTCGCGCGGAACATGCGGGCGTAGCCGTCCGCCATCGCGTAGTTGAACAGGTCCCTGCGCGCCGACATGGCGCGCCGCTCGAAGTCCCCTACCGCGGCGTGGACATAAGCGAACACGGTTGCGTCGCCGCCGGAGCGGACCTGTGCAACGGATGGGCCGACATGGGAGGCGGGCAGGTAGTTCAGCAAGACCCCGTCGGCCACCTCGCCGGCGAGCCGCAGCATCCCGGGATTCAGCGCCGCCATGACGATCTTCGGCCGGCGTTCGCCCAGGCGGACGCCGAGACGGAACCGCCGCACCTGCCAGTAGTCGCCCTCGAAGGTCACGGACTCGCCGGAGAGGCACTCGCGCACCAGGGCGACGTACTCCCGCATCATGGCGAGCGGCCGGTCCGCGCCAGGCCTGCCGTGCTGGCGGAGGATGCCGGGCGCGGAGACGCCGAGACCGAGCCAGACGTCGGCATCGGGGCTCAGTGCCTGCAGGGTGGCGGCGGACATCGCGGCCAGCGGCGGCGTGCGAAGCTGGATGGGGACGATACCCGTCCCGAGTCCCATACCGGGCGCGACCGCCGCGACCGCGCCGAGCAGGGTGAAGGCATCCGTGCCGGTCGCCTCTACCGTCCACAGGGAGCGGTAGTGCATCGATTCGGCCAATCGCGCGATGTCGGTCGTCGCGCGCGGCCCCAGCACGGCGAGGCTCCCGACGGTGATGCCCAACGGTGTTCGCTCAGCCATGTTCCGGATGTCTCCTCGCGATGGTGCAGTCGCCCGATGACAACACTTGCCTCGTCGGTCTGAGGCGGTCGACCTGATCGCTGTCCGGGCGACTACGACCCGTTCAAATCCGCCAAGTGCGCCTGGAGTTCCTCGCCCGTCGCGCAGGTGACGATCCACTCGCCCACCTCGGCCAAGCGGTCCGGATCCGAAACCTCCGCCAGCGCGGTCGCCACCTGCTCGCCCGCCGGGCCACCGAAGCGCGAAGACGCCTGCCGAACGAGCAGAGCCCGCTCGGATGCCAGTCCTTCCTCCCGGCCTTCCTCCCGGCCTTGCTCAAGCCAAGGCTTGTGCCATTCCCCGATCCGCTCCACCAAGCTCATGCTCGCATCCTCCAGAGTCCGGATGGCCCGCCGTGGCGCCGTACCCGGCGGACGCATCCGGGCCTCCATCTCTCCGATCCAATCCGCGAAGACCCGGCGCAGTTCGACCTCGCCCTTGTCCAACCAGCCTTGCAGCGCCTCCGCGACCCGGACCAGGTCCGCGGGCGAGCGGCTCTGCTCGAAACCAACCACCGCGCGGGTCAGGTTGCCCACCGGCATATCGTCCGCGCTCGTCCGCAACCCGTCAACCAGAAGCAGCCGCTGCGACGGCGCATGCGGGAGGAGCGCGGCATCCACCGGCGCGAACAGGTCGCGCATTTCCACCGGCACCGTCCACGCCGGCGCGCCGTTGTAGAGCACCACCGGCAATGGCACCGGCCACGTGCCTGGCGATCCCAGTTCGCCCTTGCGGTTCAGGTCCGTCAGCAGCAGGGTCGTGTACTCCAGCATGCGCAGCGGCATGACCCCGGCGGCCTTGTCGGACTGGAACTCCAGCAACGCCAGGACATCCGCCGCACGATCACGCGGCGCCACCCGCCACACCTTGTCGCCACGCCGCTGCTGGTTGCGGTCGCCGACGTACTGGGCGGAGACGTCCTCCAGCGTGGTGAAGTCCAGCCGCCGGGCGATCTCCGGCGCGACCGCGCGCAACAGGTCCGCGACCATGCGCGGGAAGGAGTAGAGCTTCCTGTAGACCGGGTCCGACATGGCCGCACGATAGCCATTTGGCCCGTTCCGCGTCTGCGGCAAGGCTCCTACATCCGACGGGGTGATCGCCTACGTTGGGCGACCGCACCGGATGCCCAGGGGTGTTCGCCCAGCCATGTTCCGGATGTCTCCTCGCGGTGGTCTCGCGGGATATACCATGAACGGGTTCGTAACCCGACCTCAAGGAAACCCATGTCCGCGGCCCGCATCTCCGAACTGGTGCCGATGCTCCTCTGCGAGGACGTGCAGGAGGTCATCGCGTTCTACACGGACGTCCTCGGATTCGAGGTGCGCGACCGCATGGACGACGTGGGGCGGAGCGGCTGGGCGTCACTGCAGTGCGGCGGTGCGCGCATCATGCTCGCGAGCCCGACCTACATTCCGGTGGCGCCCAAGATCGATGGCCGGCATACGCAGGCGCTGCACTACCTCTACGTGGACGACATCGCGGCCCTGCACCGGTCCGTGACGGAGCGCGGCTGGCCCACGACCGACCTGGTGGTGCGCTTCTACGGCATGAAGGAATTCGAGACCGCGGACCCGGCCGGTCACGTCCTCGTGTTTGGCCAGGATACCGACGAACCGCCTACGCCGGAGTAGGCGCGTTTTGAGCCAACGGGGCGCCCGCGCGAGGGCGCCCCCGCGCTGCCGCCGCCAGCGCTCCTACCGCCCCAGGCGGTGCGTCACCTCCCGTCGGTACCGCCGCCGCTCGGCCCAGTACTTGCTGTTCGTCCCGAGGTCGCCAGGCGCCGTCAGGTCGACCGCGCCCAGGTAGTACACGCGCCCCAGCAGATTGTTGCCCGTAACGGAGATGGTGGTCTGGCCGTTCGGGAGCGCCCACACGAAGCGGGCGTCGAGCAACCCGTACTTGCCCTGGCGGGAACTCTGGCGCGTTTCGAGCGTGTTGTAGACGCGTCCTCGGAAGGCCCAGCCGACCTGCCCGGCCAGCGTGCCGCCGTTGGCGAGCACCTGGGTTTTGCCTACGCCGATGCTGTAGGTGTACGGCGCGCCGCGGACGGTCTCCGTGTCGGAGAGGTCCCGCACGACGATGATGGACTCCTGCCCGACCAGGCCGAGGTTGTCCTCGACCGTGAACTCGTCGTAGTCGCCGTTCAACCAGCCGAACGTTCCCTGGGTGTACCAGCCGGCCGGCAGTTCGACGCGGAACTCGCCCTCGACGCCGAACAGCGTCGCCTCCTGGGCGTTGATCAGGTCGGCCGTCGGTAAGCCGTTCACGATGCGGCTCACGGTGATCTGCTGGTTCTCGTAGGTGTTGTGGAAGGCCGTGAGGTTGAGCAGCCGGGTGCCGTTGGCCCAGGTCGACTTCATGCCGCCTTCCCAGTTCCCCGAGATCTCCGGGTCGTAGGGCCGGATGGCCACGTCCTGGTTGAAGCCGCCGCTCGAGTACCCCTTGCTCCAGCCCGCGTAGAGCATCACGTTCTCGGCCACGTCCCAGCTCAGGATCGCGCGCGGGGTGACTTCGTTGAAGGAGACATCGTCCATGCAGGTGGTGCCGTTGCGTACCGGCCCGGCCCCTGGGCGGCAGGTGTGCCCCGGTCTCGGCCCCCCAATCCCATAGTTGAAGTCGGAGCGCTCGAACTCGCGCTTGTCGCGGGAGTAGCGTGCACCGGCAGTCAGGGACCAGCTGTCCGCGAACCTCCAGGTGAGCTCGCCGAAGATGGCCTGCGAGGCGTTGGTGCCGTCCATTGTCTGGTTGCGGCTGCCGCTTCCCTGGAAGGCCGCCTGTACGAAAACGCCCAGGGGAAGTCCGGGGACGATGCCGCTTGGGAGGCAGTAGACGGGCCAGACCGCGCAGTCGGGCGCCACCGCCCCGCGGAAGAGGGGTACGTCCAGGTTAATGACGTTGTTCTCCTCGAACGCGTACACGCCGACCACCCAGTCGAGGCTGTCGTTCATGGCGGTGCCTGCCAGGCGGAACTCCTGCGACCACTGGTCGCCCTCGTCGTCCGTCGTGCCGAGCACCTCGATCAGCGAAGCGGTCCCCACGGCGTCGGTCCCCCAGCCCCAGGAGCCGTTGTAGCTCGTGAGGTCCCGGAACGAGGAGATGGACGTGAGGTCAGCGAAGCCGAGGTCCACGGACACGTCCAGCGTGACGCTGTAGGTCTCGGCGTCGCTGCTGCTGTCCGGGTCGTTGTCGTCGGACCGATAGGGGGAGGTGCCGAGACAGGCGTTGCGCAATTCATCGTAGATGTTCAGGACCCAGGCGGCCCACATGACGCTGAAAGGTGCCGCGTTGGCGCCGTTCGGCGGCCCGCCCCACTCGCACGAGGCGAGCAGGGCCGTCTCGTCGGCACGGTAGGCTTCGATGATGAGGTCGGCGTGGGCGCGGTCGTTCGGCGTCCAGCGGAAGGACAGCCTGGCCATCGTCGAGTTCTCGTCGCCCCAATCCTCACCGGTGCCGACGTTGCGCACGTAGCCGTCGGCCTCGCGATGCTGGACGGCCAGCCGGGCGGCGAGGACATCGTTGAGCGGGAGGTTGAGCATCCCCTCCACCCTGCGCGCGTTGTCGTTGCCGATGCCCGCCCCCACCGAGTAGTCGAACTCGTCCGTCGGCCGGTTGGTGATGATGTGCACGAGTCCGGCGGTCGTGTTGCGTCCGAACAGCGTACCTTGCGGGCCCCGCAGGACCTCCACGCGGTCGACGTCCAGGAAGTCGAACTGCCCGCCCTGGGGTCGGCCGAGGTACACGCCGTCGACGTACGTCCCGATTTTCGGATCCTGGGACGGCGCCCAGTTGACCTGCCCGATACCGCGCAGGAAGACACTCGACGTGTTCCTGGCAACGCCCGAAACGTTGAAGTTCATGTTGGGCGTGAGGCGGGTCAGGTCCGTCAGGTCGTCCGCGGCCCGGTCCCGGAGTCCTTCGCTGGACAGCGCCGTCACGGGAATGGGGACTTCCTGGACCGTCTCTTCCCGCCGCCGGGCAGTGACGACCAGTTCCTCGATGACCTGGGCGCCCTCTCCGGCGTCCTCCGCGTGGATGGGCGGCACGGTCAGGAAAGCGCCGGTGAGCAGCACGAGCAGTGTTTTCAGTCTCATGGTGTTTGAGTCCTCTCCAAAGTCTCCGTGCCGGATAGTACGGGACGATGGGGGCTCGCGCACGCGGAAAGTCGACGCGGCGGCAATTCGACCAGGGGTGATCGGCTCCGGCAGGGTGTCAGAGCTTCCGCAGCCAGGCTGCCATCGCAGGGTCCACCAGCATCCAGCGTCCGTCTTCTTCCTTCTGGATCAGATCGTCCCGCTCAAGCGCGTCCCGCGCCCGCACGCCGGTCGATACCGGTAGCCGCAGCGTTGCCAGGAAGCCGTGTGACGTGGGATGCGGCACGCCGTGCTCGGCCTCCGCGATGCCCCGCAGCAGCGCCCGCTGGCTGGGCGCGAGGCGCGCCACGCGGCCGGCGGCGACGCCGCCTTCCTCGGCCACCAGCCTCGCCCACATGGCCTCCACGTCATCGGCCGTGGGTGCGGTATCTGCCCGCCATAGCGGTCCGCAGAGCGCGTTTACGTAGTGGGGATGGCGGTTGGTCAGGGTCAGGATGCGGTCGATGGCTTCGTCGGGGACGCGCCGCCGCCAGCGTGACCGTCCCGCCCGCAGCAGGAAATGGCGGTAGTCCTCGGCGCCGATGCGCTCGAGCGTCATCTTTCGGCACAGACGGTACAGGGGGCGCTCCTCGTCTTGCGCCAGGCGAAGCTTGGTGAAGGGGGAAGTTGCATGAAGTGACGG
>VXNE01000501.1 GCA_009840715.1 Gammaproteobacteria bacterium | reverse complement strand
CCCCGAACCTCCACGAGTTCCCCGGCGGCCAGCGTCAGATCAATCCCTTCGAACAGCGTCCGGCCATTCACCCCGCACATGAGGCCGCGAATGGACAGCAGCGGTTCGTTCGGCGGGTTGGCCACAAGGCCGGCATTATAGGCGAGGCCACCCGTCGCCCTCTCCGTTGGCGCCTCGGAAAACGCATGGTAGTGTCACGAAAGACGGCACGGCGGACCGGCCCGTGGCCAAACGTCCCAGGGAGTGGATGACTTGGAGAGTTCAGGGATGATCGGCGAGGTGATCGCGCTCGGGGCCTCCTATTTCGCAGCCACCGCGCTGTTCGGCATCTTCATGTGGCGGGCCTTTGCCAGGCTCTTCGACGCCATGAGCCAGTCGATGAGCGACAAGTTCGATCACATCGAGGAGAGGCTGGACGCCCTGACCCAAGAACACCACGGCCTGGCAAGGGAGTTGTCCGATTTTCGCGGGGAGATGCGCGGGCGGGTAGTCGGTTAGCGCCGGATCAGACCGACCGCAGCGCTTCCTCCAGCGGCGTCTCGCCGTCGAGCAGGCTGAACGTCTTACCCACCGTGTTATCGAGGTCCAGGCAGCGGGCCAGCACTTCGGCCAGGTTCTCGCGCGACGTCAAGCCCCGGCCGTGGAGTTCCGGACTGACCGCGACCCGCTCCGTCGCCGGTTCGTCCGTCAACCCGCCGGGGCAGACGATCGTGTAGTCGAGGTCCGTCTCGCGCAGGTGGTTGTCGGCGTGGGCCTTGGCCTTGTGGTAGTGGGCGATCGGCGAGGTGCTGTGGATGTCGTTGTTGATGGAACTCAGCATCACGTAGCGCCGCGCCCCCGCCATCTGCGCCGCCACCATGGAGCGGATCGCGCCAACGTGGTCGACCAGGATGGTCTTGTCCTTCCCCGTGCGGCCGCCCGAGCCGGCCGCGAAGATGACGGCGTCCATGCCGGGGACGGCGTGGTCGATGGGGTACTCGAGGTCGCCGAGCACCGTCGGCACGCCCAACGCATCGAACTTCGGGCGCTGTGCCGGGTCGCGGATCATCGCCACGGGATCGTGCGGGCCTTCCGCGAGTCTCCTCACAAGCCGAGTGGCCGTGTTGCCGTTCGCCCCGATCACCAGCACCCGCATGCCTGTCCCTCCCCGCCGCGTCCGGGCGGCGTCGACTCATGCTAACGTCCGGAAGCACCCGGTGCGAGTCGCTACGCCCGCGCCGGGTGGCAAGACAGAGGAACGAAGGATGAGACGACTACTTGCACCAGCAGTCTTCGTGCTGGTACTCGCCACCCCGCCCGTTTCGGCCGGCGTGTCCCCGGAGGACTTCGCCAGGAACCCGGACGTCCTGCGCACTCGCATCTCGCCGACCGGTGAGTACCTGGCGACCCTGCGCGTCGTGGACGACAAGCGCGTCGTCGCGGTGCTGACGTTTCCGGACATGCAACTGAAGGGCGTCATGAGCTTCCCCGGGCGCAACCAGGTGCTGAGCTTCCGGTGGGTCAACGACGAACGCCTAGTCGGTTCGGTCACCCGCGACTTCGGGCGCTTCGAGTTCCTGTCGCCGTCCGGCGAACTGTTCGGCATGAACGCCGACGGCGGCCGCGGCAAGCACCTGTTCGGGTACCGCGCCGGGGCCGACACGCCTTCGGCCACGCGCGGCGCGGTGCAGCAGTATGCGAGCGCGACCGTCATCGACCCACTGTGGGACGACCCGGACCACGTGCTGATCCAGGTGCGCGACTGGACGTTCGGGAAGTCGTCCCCGGTGGAGGCGGTGCGCATGAACGTCTATTCGGGGAGACTCTCGCGCAGGATTCGCGCGCCCGTACCTGACGCCCAGCTCGTCACCGACAACGACGGCAACGTGCGCTTCGCCTTCTCGAACGACGACCAGTTCAACACGGTGATCCACGAACGCAATCCCGAGACGCGGGAATGGCGGGTCTTCAGCAAGGTCCCGTTCGGCGACGCCGGCCTCGATCCGCTCGCGATCGCGCCGGACGGGCGCATCTGGGTGAACACGGCGCGGGACGACGGGCCCCTGGGGCTGTACCTGATGGACCCGAAGACCCAGGAACTCACGGAGGTGTACCGGCACGAGTTCGTCGACGCGACGCCGGTCGTGGAGGACGACGACGGCAACGTGTGGGGGGTGCGGGTCGTCCCGGGGTTGCCGGACATCGTCGTCCTCGACCCGGACAACCCGGCGGCCGCTCTCCGCGAACAACTCCGGGATGCCTTCCCCGAGCGTTTCGTCCAGGTGCTGAACGGCACGAAGGACGGCACGCTCCAGCTCATCGGCGTCACGGGCGACGACAGCACGCCCGAGGTCTACGTCTTCGACCGGGAGCAGCGCAACCTCGCGAGGCTCTTCGACAGCCTGCCGTGGATCGACGACGCCAGGCTCTCCGAGATGCGGCCCATCGTGTTCCGTGCACGCGACGGTGTCACCGTGCACGGGTACCTCTCGCTACCCAGAGGCGCCGGCGACGCGCCGGCGCCGCTCGTCCTCATGCCCCACGGCGGTCCGCACGGCATCCGGGACTACTGGGGGTACGACCCGTACGTCCAGGTCCTGACCACCCACGGCTACGCGGTCCTGCAGGTGAACTACCGCGGCTCGGGGGGCTATGGGCCCCACTTCCAGAAGCTCGGGTACCTCGAGTGGGCCGGCGCCATGCAGGACGACCTGACCGACGCCGTGCACTGGGCCATCGAGCGGGGCGTGACCACCGCCGGGCGCGTGTGCATCCACGGCTGGAGCTACGGCGGCTACGCCGCGGCCATGAGCGTCGTGCGGGAGCCGGACCTCTACGCCTGCTCGGTCCCTGCCGCCGGCGTGTACGACCACAACATCCAGTACAGCGACGCGGACTTCGCGCGCTACACGCGCTGGGGCGACAACTACCTGGACCAGGTGATCGGACCCACTCCGGAAGAACGGCGCCTGGCCTCGCCCATCGCGCACATCGCGCGGCTCAAGACACCCCTCTTCCTCGTGCACGGCGAGGAGGATGCCCGGGTGCCCGTGGCCCACGCACACGCCTTCCTCGAGGCGCTCGAGAAGGCCGGGATCGAAGCCGCGTACATGGAGAAGGAGAACGAGGGACACGGGTTCTTCAAGGAAGAGAACCGCGTGGACTTCTTCAAGGCGCTGCTCGCCTTCCTGGACCGCCACATCGGTCCGGGGGCGGAGGTTGCGGAGGCGGCGCCCCGAAGCCCGAAGGTCTCGGAGCGCCGCCCGCGCGTTCAGGTCGAACGGGCTACTGGTAGAAGTTGACCCGCAGGAACATGTAGCGACCCAGCGCGCCGTACAGGAACAGGTCCGTGTTGGTGCCGGAACTGAACACGTACGGCGGGTCCTTGTCGAACAGGTCGTTCACGCCCAGCAGCACGCGATAAGCGCCCGGGTTCCACCCGACGCGGATGTCGTGCTCCGTGTGGGACGGCACGGTGTCGTAGCCGAACGCGTTGTTGCCGTCATAGCGTGGGTCGTCCAGGTCGTCGATGAACCGCACCCGCCAGGTGAAGTCCCAGTCGCCCCGGTCGACGCGCATGGACCCGATCGCCTTGATCCTGGGCATGGAGCCCCGGTCGTCGGCGCCCCCGGGCCCTGGATAGAACGAGTTGCTCTTGATGTAGGTCGCATTGAGGTCAGCGGTGACGTACGTATCGAACGGTCCGTCCAGTTCGTACCGCAGTCCGAGGTCGCCTCCCCTCGTGGAGATGGTCTGCACGTTGAAGAGCGCGTTGACCATGTTCGCGACCGATATACCGGCGGTCGAAACCACCGTGTCGAACCGCGCGCACGCGGGGTCCGTCAAGCCGACCGGCCCCTCGTAGCAGTCGTCGACGATGCTGTCCGAACTTACACCGCTGATCCCGTCCAGGATCTTGATGTTCCAGAGGTCGACCGTGGCCGAGAATCCGGGCAGGAACCTCGGCGTCAGCACCAGCCCGATCGTCGAGGTATCGGCCGTCTCCGGCGTCAGGTCCGGGTTGCCGCCCCTGAGCACGGCGGACTGCGACGCCACCTGGCTGAGCCCGGGGCCGACGCCGTCTAGCAGACAGTTCTGGTCGACGTTGCTCCCCGGCGTCCGGCTCGGGTCGCCGGCGGCACAGGGATGCGAGAAAAAGTCAAAGCTCACCACGCCACCGCTGAAGAGATCCGTCACCGAGGGCGCCCGGTAGGCCGTGCTGCGGTTCGCCCGCACGCGCACGTCCTGCACGATCTGCCAGTTGATCCCGACCCGCCACACCGACTCCTCGCCGAAGTTCGAGTAGTCGGACGACCTGGCCTGCACGTTCAGTTCCAGGAAGTCCGCGAACATCGCGTCGGTCAGCAGCGGTACGGTGACCTCGCCGAAGAACTCGGTGACCTTGAAGCGGCCCTTCGTGGTGAACACCTGGTTGGCCACCGACTCGCCCGCTTCCGTGACGGAATCGGGCTTGTTGTAGCCCCGGTCGGTACGCGTCTCGAAGCCGAAGGCGACGTCGACGGTACCCGCCGGCACGTCGAACACCGGCCCGGTCGCGACGCCGAACCATCCGGAGGTCTGGAACTCCGACACCGCCAGGCTGACCTGCCGCAGGTACGCGATCTCCTCCGCCGTCCAGTTGCCAGGCCGCAGCGCGTCCAGCGCGCCGCTCGGGTTGACCGTCTGGGAGCATATGGAGTCCTGGGCGCACCAGTCGGGATCCGAGATGATGTTCGCGCGCAGCAGGTTCCACGTGGCGTCCGTGGTCAGGTCCGCGTCCACCCTCGTGTAAAGGTGCGACACTTCCCAGCTCCACTCGTTCAGGAAACCATCCGTGACGATGTCGCCGGAGAGGCCGGTGACCAGGCGCAGCGTGTTCGACTCGTGGTTGCTCACGCGGGCCCCGACCGTGCTGGTCGGCCGGATGTAGAGGCTGCCGGCGGCGCCGAAGGGGTTGTTCGGGTTGCTCGCCGGAACGCGCCAGCCCTGGGGCACGCCGGGCGTGCCGAAGCTGCCCGGATTGCCGTCGAGGCGGAACTCGCTCTGGCGCTTGGCGTACTGGATCTCCATGAACGCCTGGATACCGTCGGTGACGTCATACGTCCCGTAACCGGCAAACGTGTAGACCTCCGAGGCGCCCCAGATGTCCTGGCCGAGCGCATAGTCGTAGCGCGCCAACTCCACCTGGTCCGGGTGGTCCACCGCCTGCCGCGGCGCAAACGACGGGCAGTTCGGAAAGACGTTCGTCGCCTCGTCGCCGCCAAACCGTTTTGGCATTGTGCAGAAGAGCCCGCCGTTGTCCGCGAAGAACACCCCGCCCGGCGAGAAGAAGCTCCCGTTCTGGGCCGTGCCGGACAGGCTGGAGATAGCCGGGAACGCCCAGTCCCGCGCCGTCTGCGGCAGGTTGTTCGAGTAGCGGTACTCCCCACCGAGCACGACCGAGCCCCGGTCGCCGGTGGCGCCGATCGCGAATTCGGCGCTGTACTGCTCGGCATCGCCCTCGCCGCTGATACCGGTCGAGACGCCCCCCTCGATCCCTTCGAAGTTGTCCTTCAGGATCACGTTCACCACGCCCGACACCGCGTCCGCGCCGTACACGGCGGATGCGCCGTCGCGCAGGATCTCGACCCGCTCGACCATCGCCTGGGGCACGAACGTCAGGTCCGCGGCCTGGTTGGCGAGGGAGTCGGCGAAGCTCGCGACGCGCTTGCCGTTGATCAGGATGAGCACCCGGTCCGGACCGAGGTTGCGCAGGTCGACCGATGTCGCTCCGCCCCCTGACAGCACGCTCGACTGGTTGAAGCCGGACGTGCCCGAGACGGCCTGGTTCCGCAGCGCCTCACCGAGGTTCCCGAAGCCGGATTCGAGCACGGACTGTCCCGTGATGACCGTGATCGGACTCGCCGAGGCGAAGTCGCTGCGCTTGATGCGCGAACCGGTGACGACGATCTCCTCGATCTCTTCCTGGTCGTCGACCGCCTCCTCTTCGGCGAGGGCGGCCGTCGGCCACGCCAGCAACGCGAAGACGAGCAGAAACGGCAGCGGGAAACGGCGTCCCGCGCCTCCCTCCCGGGATGGAAGGTCAGTTTTCCCCATGGTTAATCCTCCCCATAAGAACAACGCGCACTCTCCGCCTTTTTCGCGACCTAGTCAAACAGATAGGTAGCGCGCTCGGGCACCCTTCCACCGGAGCATCGCGGCGCCTGCAGCTGCGAGGGCGCCGGGCCGTCAGAAGGCGATTTCAAGCCCTGGATCAGCCGCATGGTGACCCGGGCGAGCTGAGGCCGTCGTGGCGGCCCGGTGCTCGATGCTGGCAACCGGCGCCCCGTTGGGCGATGCTGCGGAGGTCGCGGCGGCGGCCTCGGCCGTCGCCGGAAGGAACGGCGCGGAGATCCAAACGTTGCCGACGACAGTCTCGCAGTATGTGTCGGGTTGAAGGCGTCGCCGTCGGACTCGCGATAACTGTAGTTATCGCGAGTAAACGGGTCAACAAGCGATAGCTCTGCGCCTCGCGGGGTTCTCGCCCCGACTTCCCCCGGGCGTGGCCTTTTCTCCGTAACCCTTTAATTCCAATAGGGCTTTGTCCGGGGCATACCCAGCTTTCGGTCTCACAGGGGCAACGATCTGCCGCGCCGCTGCCCATGCCGAAACGGCTCGCGATAACTGAGGCGGTTTTCGGGACTGCGCAGTGCCGCCGGAGGCCGCCGGAAGCCGGTCAAGGGCCCACGCCCCCCTCCGAACTTCCTTCCCGACTCTCAACGCCGTTGCATTCGGGCAAGCAGCGCCGCGCCGCTACGCCGCGCGAGCAGCCGCTCGCCGTAACGGTTGACCATCGTCGTGCTCTTCCAGCGCCCAGCATGCAGGATGGCCGGCAGGCCGATCCCGGACGCGATCATGTCCTGCGCCGGCCCCACGCGCGTGCTGTGCCCGGAAAGCCCGTCCACAACGTCCGGCGGCAGTCCCGCCCGCCTGGCCATGCCCTTGTAGATCCGTGGCACCTGGCTCGCGTCGAGGCGTTCGCCGACCGCGCCGCGACACAACGAGCGAAACAGCCGGCCGTCGGCGATACCGGCCCGCCCGAGCCACTCCCGGAGCAATGCCACGCTGTCCGCGGCCAGGTACACGGCAGCCCCCCGGCCCTCGGGATCCGCCTTGCCGCGGCGCACCAGCACGGTCGCGGCGCCGTCCATTTCGACCACCAGATCAGTGACTTGCAGATCGACAAGTTCGGAGCGCCGCAGCATGGTGTCGTAGCCGACCGCGAGGAGCGCCCGGTTGCGGGCATCGATCAGGCGGTCGCCCGCCGCTTCCAGGAGCCGCTCCCGCAGTGGCCACGTCAGCCCTCCGGCCTGCTGTTGACGCCGGCCCTTCCGCCTGTGCATGCGCCGTAAAGCGTGCTTGACGACCTCGCTGCCGGACGGTTGCCCGCCACCAAACGACCGGTGTGCCGCCGCGATGCTGGCGACGTAGCGCCGGACCGTGGCGGGGGCGCGCGAAGCCGCCATGTCGTCAACGAACGCGGCGATCGCGGTCGGGCTCCCGGGTAACGCGGACAGTCCCCGCTCGCGGCACCACGCCGCGTAGATCGCCAGGTCGGACCTCACCGCGCGCTCCGTGTTTTCGCTGAGCGCGCCTTCGGCCGGAGGGAGCCAGCGGCCGGCCAGTTCGTCAACGAGCGTGCTGTTCGCCGCGCCGGGGGAGTTACGGGATGCCGGGTCTTCGAGCATGGGATGGCCTCCGTGCCGGTGGGACGCGGGGCCGCATTTGACTCGCGATAACTACAGTTATCGAGAGGCGGATTGAGCAATGCAGGCCCGTTCGACTGGCAACTTGACCGCTTGGTCAGCGGCTGCGCCGAGCCGAGCAGTGCGCAGCCAATGAGCGAGAGCAACCACCGCGGGGAACGCGGTTGGCACACCGCGGCCCGCGCCAACGGGATGCGCACGGCGTCGCTTCTCGACACGCCGCGTATCGGGGTGCTGGTGCTGGACCGCCACGGGAGAATCGTCGGGGCGAACGACCGCGCCGTTGCGATGCTGAGGGAAGTCAGCGGGATTGGCTTGGCGGTCCAAGACGGTCGTCTATCGGCCCTCCGTCCGGCGGAAGCGGACCGTCTTGCCAAACTGCTCGATGGGGCATGTCGCGGGGGCGCGCGAGGATACATGCCGATCGCCCGACCGCTGAAGCCACCGCTCGTGCTGTACGCCACGCCCATGAAGGCGACCGCGGAACGACCCTGGCAGGAGCAGTGTGCCGTCCGGATACTGCTCGGGGAACCGTTCTCGGCGCCCCGGGTCAACGCCCGGCTGGTGTCCGAAGCCCTGGGGCTCACCCCGGCGCAGGGCGCGGTGGCCGCGGCGCTCGCGGCAGGCGGCACGGTAGCTTCGATCGCCACGGCGACCCACCGCACGGAGGCCGCGGTGCGCTGGCACATCCGCGAGCTACTGAGCCGGCTCGGCCTTTCGCGGCAGGCGGACGTAGTCAGGGTCGTGCTGTCGACGCCGGGGGTCTTCGACGACGACTGACGACGCCCTCAGAAGCCGAGTTCGACCCCCAGGTACAGTTGCCTCGGCAGCGCGGGGAAATACCGGAAACTACCGAAGGCGAAGTCCGCCCGGTCCGCGTAACGTTCGTCGGTCAGGTTGAGCACCCGCGCGAACAGCGTCACCCGCCCGGACAGCCGGTAGCTGCCCCGCCAGTGGAAGGCCAGGTGACCCTTGTACCGCTGGGTGTTGGCGGCATTGATGGAGTGCGAGCCGACGTACACGGCCTCGAACTCCGAGCGGACGTCGTCCCACGCCGCGTACCAGCGGGCGCTGCCCAGCCAGCGGGGCGCCGTGTCCACGTCGTTGCCGTCGCGGATCCGCTCGCCGCGCGCGGCGTCGCGGTCGAAGGCATAGCGGTGCCGGGCGTAGGTACCCGTCAGTTCGAGCCGGTGGACGTCCCCCAGGCGGCCGCCCAACGCGAACTCGATCCCGGAGGACTCGGTCTCGCCGTCGCTCACGTTGAAGCCGTTGGCGTCGCGGAAGATGAGGTGATCGGTGCGTTCGGCGTATACGGCGACGTCGGCGTCGACGGTCGCCCCGGCCCACCGCCACCCCGCCTCGAAAGACGTCAATGCCTCGCTGTCGATGTCCGCGACGGTCTGCCCGCTCTGCAGGCGATAGAGCTCCGTGGCCTGGGGCGCCCGGAAACCCCGGCCGGCGACCGCATAGGCCTCGGAACGGTCATCGAGATCCCAGTGGATGCCGAGACGGCCGGCGACGTCCGTGAAGGTGTCCTCCCGGCTCGCGGGCCGCGTGTACAGGCAGCCGCCGAATCCACAGGCCGTGCCGTCGTCGCGGGTATTGCCGACGGTGGCGTTGTTGTCGTAGTCGTAGGCCAGCCGCTCGACGCGCAGGCTGTGCACGAGACTCGTCCGGTCGGAGAACGACCAGGTCAGGTCGTAGAAGGCCGCCGCCATCGAGCTGTCGACCTCGTAGTCGTAGTGCGTGCCCTGCGGCCGCGTGGCCACCAGGAAGGCCGACCCGACGGTTGGACCGTCCTGGTGCTCGCGCAGCTCGCCTCGCATCCACTCGACCTGGGCGCCCACGTGCCATTCGAGCCGCCCGTCGACGCCCCCGAGACGCCCGACGGCTCCACCGCTCGTCTGCGCGTTCGTCTCGAGGGGCTGTCCCGGCAGGAAGTGCTGCAGGAACGCCATGCTGGAGCGTCGCAGGTACGGCGTGACGCCAAGCTGACGATCTCCGAGATCCCGCGTCCAGGAACTGATCGCGCGCACCGACCACGCATCGCGATAGGCCTCCGGATTCGGGTTGGTGTCGCGCAGGTCATCGTCGTCGTAGGCCCGATAGCCCCGCACGAAACCGCCCGTTTCCTGATTCAGCAGCGTGGCCGACAGGAAGTTCGAGACTTCCCACTGCCCGAAATCGGCGACGTGGCTCAAGTTGGCCTTCTGCTGACCGAAGCCCGTGTCGTCCCGGTAACCTCCGCTCCCGGTCGAGTGCACGTCAACGCGCACGTCCCCGAGCACCCCGCCGGCCCGCGCCTGGTGGTAGTCGTAGGGGCCCACCTCGAGGGAGAGGCTCGGCCGTCCCGCCGGGGGCCGCGCCACGACGTTCACCACCCCGTGCAGCGCGTTGCCCCCGAACAGTGCGCTCGCCGGCCCGCGGACGACTTCGACGGCTCCCGCCTGCTCGGTGTTGACCTCGAAGAGGTTGTTGATGTTGCAAAAGCCCGCGGGACGAATGGGTATGCCGTTCTCGAGATAGAGAAACTCGCCGCACGCGCCGGGCCCGGCCAGCACACCGGACCGGATCGCCGTCAGGTGCTCGTGTCCCGAGCCGCGCTGGACCCAGACGCCCGGGACCCGGACGAGGGCCTCGTGCACGTGATTGGCGCGCAGGAGTTCGAGTTCGTCGGCGTCCACCGTGGTGACGCTGCCGAGGTCGCCCTGGCGGGCCCGGACAGACGCTTCCGCGACCACCACGATCTCCTCGACTCCGGGAACCGACGCATCGTCCTGCCCGAACGCACTCGCCGCGGCCAGTGCGCAAAGCAGGGAAACGGGGAACTTCATCCGGGAAAGTGTGTCGGATTTGGAG
>VXNE01000072.1 GCA_009840715.1 Gammaproteobacteria bacterium | reverse complement strand
GCGCCGCCAGGACCAGTGCCGCCACGATCTGCCAGTGCAACGGCAGGCCGATGACGCGGCTCCACAAGCTGTTTTCACTCATCCGCTTTCCCCCTCACTGCTCGGATGCGGCCCCGCGGACCGATGCGGCTCAAACTCAGCCGATCTCGATCATCTCGAAATCTTCCTTGCCGACCCCGCACTCCGGACACACGAAGTCCTCCGGCACGTCCTCCCAGGCCGTCCCGGGGGCGATGCCGTCGTCCTCGTATCCCTCTGCTTCGTCGTAGATCCAACCACAGACGATGCACTGCCACTTCTTCACGATCTCGCGCTGTTCCTTCCCTTCGCTTTCGCGGCGCAAATCCGACACACTCGCGGCCCCGAAGGATAACCCGTCCGCCCTAGTGTGGTGTCCCGTGCCCGGCAGACTGGCCGCCTACCTCCAACTGATGCGCCTCGACCGGCCCGTGGGCACGCTGCTCCTGCTATGGCCCACGCTCGCCGCGCTCTGGATCGCCGCCGGGGGGACGCCGCCGTGGCCGATCGTGGCCGCGTTCGTCGCCGGGACGTTCCTCATGCGCGCGGCCGGATGCGTGGTCAACGACATGGCCGACCGGGACTTCGACCCCCACGTGACGCGCACGGCGAACCGGCCCCTCGCCACCGGCCGCGTGTCCCGCAAGGAGGCGGGGGTGCTCTTCGTCGTCCTCGCGCTGCTGGCGCTGGCGGTGGTGATGACGCTCAACACGCTGACGCGCCTGCTCGCCGTGGCGGGCCTCCTGGTCGCCGTCGCGTACCCCTTCATGAAACGCTACACGCACCTGCCGCAGCTCGTGCTCGGCGTGGCGTTCAGTTGGGGCATCCCGATGGCGTTTGCGGCGGTCAACGAGAGCGTGTCGACCCTCGGCTGGCTCCTGTTCCTCGCGAGCCTGCTGTGGATCGTCGCCTACGATACCGAGTACGCGATGGTGGACCGGCGTGACGACCTGCGCGCGGGGGTCAAGTCGATCGCCATCCTGTTCGGCCGCGCCGACCGCGCGATGATCGCGTTGCTGCAGGCGGCGACGCTCGGCATGCTCGTCGTGCTCGGCGTAAATGCCGGCCTGCGCATCCCCTGGTTCGCCGCGCTCGCCGTCGCCGCGGCGCTCTTCCTGTACCAGCAGCACCTCATCCGGGACCGCGACGAGTCCCGCTGCTTCGCCGCCTTCCGCAACAACACCTGGGTGGGCTTCGCCCTCTTCGCCGGCGCGGTCGTCGAGTACGCCATGCCGGGGCGCGCCGCCGCATGATCGACCGGATCATCGACTGGACCGGTCGCGCCGTCGCTTGGCTGACGTTCGCAATGATCGTGGCGACGTGCGTCGTCGTCGTGCTGCGCTACGGCTTCGACACGAGCGCGATCATGCTCCAGGAGTCCGTGATCTACATGCACGGGATGGTGTTCATGCTCGGGCTCGCCTACACGGCGCAGCACGACGGTCACGTGCGCGTGGATGTGCTGTACGGGCGGATGTCGGTGCGCGCCCGCGGCATCGTCAACCTGGTCGGGCACCTCGTCCTGACCCTGCCCCTGTGCCTCGTGATCTTCTTCACGAGCCTCGACTACGTGGCGAGTTCCTGGTCGGTCCTCGAAGGCTCCCAGGAGGTTGGGGGTGTCCCCCTGGTGTTCGCGCTGAAGACCCTCATCCCGGTCGCCGCCGTCATGCTGGCCGCCCACGCGGCCGTCCAGTCCGTGCGCGAGTTCCGCACGCTGCTTTCGTGATCGAGTTCCTGCCGCTCGTGATGTTCGCCGCGGTCTTCGCGGCGCTCCTGGCCGGCTACGCCGTGGCGGCGACCCTCGCCGGCGTCGCGCTCCTGTTCGCGTTCGGCGGCGCCGCCTTCGGCGTGTTCGACCTCAAGGACCTCGGCTTCCTGCCCGGCCGCCTGTTCGGCATCGTCACCAACCAGACCCTGATCGCGGTACCGCTCTTCGTGGCGATGGGCGTCACGCTCGAGCGCACCCGCATCGCCGAGACGCTGCTCGAGAGCCTGTCCGTCCTCCTCGGGCGCGTGCGCGGCGGCCTCGGCATCGCCGTGACCGTCGTCGGCATGATGATGGCGGCGAGCACCGGCATCGTGGGCGCCACCGTCGTGACGCTCGGTCTCCTGTCGCTGCCCACCATGCTGCGCCACGGCTACGATCCCAGGCTCGCCACCGGGACGATCTGCGCGACCGGGACCCTCGGCCAGATCATCCCGCCCTCCATCGCGCTCGTGCTGCTCGGCGACGTGCTGTCGAGCGCGTACCAGCAGGCGCAGCTCGGCCTCGGGGTTTTCTCGCCAAAGACGGTATCCGTCGGGGATCTCTTCGCCGGGGCACTCCTCCCGGGGCTGGTCCTCGTGGGTCTCTATCTCGGCTACATCGCGGTCACCGCGCTGTTGCGCCCGGAACGGGCCCCGGCAAGGCGCGACCCGGAGTCCACGGACGGTCCTCCCGCCGTGCCCCTGCGCCAACTGATCCGCGGCCTCGCCCCGCCGATCCTGCTCATCGCCGCAGTGCTCGGCTCGATACTGGCCGGCTTCGCCACTCCGACCGAGGCCGCCGGCGTCGGCGCCATGGGCGCGCTTCTTCTCGCGGTGGCCTACCGCGCCCTGTCGTGGTCCGTCCTGCGCGAGATCGGCGCCGCGACGGTGAAGACCACGTCGATGGTCTTCTTCATCCTGATCGGCGCCTCGGTCTTCTCCCTCGTCTTCCGCGGCTACGGCGGCGACGAACTGGTGGCCGGGATCTTCGCCGACATGCCGGGCGGCGTGCTGGGTGCGACCGTCATCGTGATGGTCGTGATCTTCCTGCTCGGCTTCCTGCTCGACTTCATCGAGATCACCTATGTCGTCGTGCCGATCGTCGGCCCCGTCCTGCTCGCGATGGGCCTCGACCCGGTCTGGCTGGGCGTGATGATCGCGGTGAACCTCCAGACGTCGTTCCTGACGCCGCCGTTCGGGTTCTCCCTCTTCTACCTGCGCGGCGTCGCGCCCCCGGAGGTCGCGACCCTCGACATCTACCGGGGTGCGGCGCCGTTCATCGTGCTGCAGTTGGGACTGCTGGCGCTGCTGGCGCTGGCGCCGGGGCTCGCGCCGTGGCTGCCGGGGGTGCTGTATTAGGTGACGAGCCCGCGCTAGCAGGTGACCACGTGACTGCCGCTACGGCTCTGTGCCCCTCGAGGTCTGGAGTGGACGAACGACCCACACGGCACCCCGCTTGAAGGCCCTCTTGACGCCCCTGGTCTTCTTGCCGATGACCTCGGCGTGTGCCGGATCGCGCGGCGTGGCCTTCCTGACGATGCGTTGGCCCTGTTGTCTCACTAACGCAGCGGGAATAGCCACCAACCCAAAGCCGTCGTAACCACGCAATAGGTCTTGCTCGGAGACGCCTTTTGCCCGCGACGTGGACTCCACTGTGACCGACATTCCCGTACCGTCGGACGAGTCCGAGAAGGCCGCAGAACTCGGCTCATCGATGCCGCTGTTGTGGTTCGGGACGACTAAGTCAGGCGGAATCCGCCGAAGTAACCTGTCGTCATCGGAAATGGGGAGGTTGTCATCGGGAGGCATCAACCATCTTCGCCCCCCTGCGCACGCACGGCGAGCAACCGCACGTACTCGACCAAGGGTGCAACGTCGTACCTCAACACACCCTCAAACGCGGGGACTTCCCCGCGGAGGTCCTCAAAGACCACTTCCAGATCTGCGTCGGATGTCAGCAAGACTTCGAGTTCGACCTCATACGAGTGCCACTCGACCTGGATGCTCCCATCCGGTGTTGGGATCAACGTTGGCGCGGGGGCCCTATCATCCATTACCGACTGAATCAGGCTGTACACCTGTGGGATTCTCGACTTGGTTATGATCCGGGCTCCGTAGGAGTCCCAATCCTCTCGCAACTCGGAGATTCTCCCCAGCTGCTTCAGGGTCGAATCCACCCAACTCGGCTTACTGTCAGTCAGAACTGCCCAGCTCCGCTCAACAGGTTTCAACTCCAGAACCGGCGCCTTCTCAACAGAACTACCTCCCTCTACGAACGCGTCCGGCCCTTCTTCTCGTGATAGAAACGCCAACATGGTCTATTCCCTTTCCCACACTTGGTGCATGTCCGATGATGTGGACCTTGCGAAGTACTCGACGATAAGGCGTCGGCCAAGGTCCAGAAACGCCATAGTATCGGTAACGGAACCCGACTCCGAGTGTCCTCTGACGGTCAAGTCGTAGCGGATTACGGGCTCGCCGTTCACAACCGCCGGTGTAATCTCCGTATACAGACGCCCGGTGAACTCCGCACCTCGTGAGATCGCAAAGCTCTGCCGCCACTGCAAACCTTCCGCCGTGATAGGCAGCGGTCCGGCATCCACCGGGGAGTACAGGCAGAAAACCTTGTGCATGTCTGCGAACGAACGCCAGACGGGCGCTGCCACCGGGATCCGGTTGAAGTAAGAAACCTCGCACTGCGACGCTTGGATGTCACCAAACCCCTCGCCTCTTACGAAGTCACAGAATGCCCGATAGTCTGATTCGAAGCGCGGCCTGATGTGTTCGTCGTACCTGGGATAGCGGTCATCTCCCCCGGTTTTTCGCCAGTTTCGAATGAACCGGTCGTGTTGGATCTGTATGAGCTCACGCCTCTCGCTGTCCAGAAGCCATAGCCGCGCCCGGGGCGGTACGGGACCTATCACTAGCTCTTGATTGTCGATGCGAGCCGCATCCCGCTCGATAGCGGGAGAAGACAACGCAGGCTGCTCCTGAACCAGTGGGAATCGGTCCCGGATGTCATGCCAGAACTTGCCGACGTGAGCGATAGTCAACGCCGCAACCGATTCAAACTGAACCGACAGAGCGACCTCATGGAGCGGCGGATTTCGGAAGCTTGCCAACTTCCGATCAGCTTCCGAACTCACGAGCCGTGAACTCTCGCAGGCGAAAAGGTCAAGGGCAGTTCGTTCTCACTGGCCGCGAGGGTACCGCAATACGGCGTTCTCATCCAGATTTCGAGAGTTCTCGAAAACATGACAACTAGCCGTCCACCCCCGCCCGCGTATCCAGGTACGACTGCTCCGTGATCGCGTGGTACTCCCGCACGCTCCCCTGGAAAGCCCGGTAGGAATCGAGGATCCGCTGCGACAGTTCGTCGGTCGCCGCCGTCTCGTCGAGCACGTCGTCCGAGAACTCCGCGAAGCGCGCCAGCACGTCGTCCGGCAGGCGGCGCACGTCGACGCCGTGTTCCTCCACGAGGGTCCGGAGCGCCGTGGCGTTGCGCGCGGTGAACTCGTCGAGCATGTCCTGGTTCACGGCGCGGCAGGCGGTCTCGAGCATCACCCTGAGGTCCGTCGGCAGGGAGTCCCAGGCTTCGCGGTTGACCAGCGCCTCGATGGCGGGGCCCGGTTCGTGCCATCCCGGGTAGTAGTAGTACTGGGCGATCTCCTGGAGCCCGAGGGCCAGGTCGTTGTAATGCCCGACCAACTCCGCCGCGACGATGACACCGGTCTGCAGCGACGTGAAGATCTCCGACCCGGGCATAGCCACGGGGACGCCCCCGGCCCGTTCCAGCACCTCCCCGCCGATCCCGGGGATGCGCATCTTGAGGCCCTGCAGGTCCTCGAGGGAGTTGATCTCCTTGTTGAACCAGCCGGCCATCTGCACGCCGCTGTTGCCGGCCGCGAGCGGCACCACGCCGAACGGCTCGTAGAGTTCGCGCCAGAGTTCGAGGCCGCCGCCGTAGTGCAGCCAGCCGTTCATCTCCTGCGCATTCAGGCCGAACGGCACCGTGGCGAAGATGGCGGCGATGGGGGCCTTGCCGCGCCAGTAGTAGGCGGCGCCGTGGCCCATCTCGGCGCTGCCTTCCGCGACCGCGTCGAAGACCTCGAATGCCGGGACCAGTTCGCCCGCCGCGTAGACCTTGATTTGAAATCGCCCGGCGGACATCTCGCCCACGATGTCCGCCAGCCGCTCCGGCGCCGTGCCGAGAGCCGGAAGGTTCTTCGGCCAGGTCGTGACGAGCTTCCACTCGAACGTGCGGGTGTCGGCGGCCGGCGCGGCATCGGTTCCCGCGGAATCCCCGGCCTCCGGCGCGCAGGCGACCAAAATCACGGTCAGCGCCGCAGCCGCGATGACGCGCAGTACCTGTCTCATGTCGATCCTGTTCCTCAATCCAGCGTCTCCAGGTTGGCAAAGCCCAACATCAGCCATTTCGCCCCTACCTCCGCGAAGTTGACCTGCACACGGGCGCGTTCGCCGTGCCCCTCGCTCTGCATCACGATCCCCTCGCCGAACTTGCCGTGGTGCACCCGTTGTCCGATGCGCAGCGCGCCGTCCGCGGCTTCCAGCGCCGGCGACGCCGCCGGGCCGAACCGGGCGCGCTTCACGGCACCGCCCAGCCGCACCTCCTGCCAGGTGCCGTCCGGCAACTCGTGCAGGAACCGGGACGCGGGATTGTACGAGTCCGTGCCGTACATCCACCGCGTCTCGGCGCGCGTCAGGTAGAGCTGCCGCATCGCGCGGGTGATGCCGACGTAGGCGAGCCGGCGCTCCTCTTCCATCCTGCCGGGCTCGCCATCCGAGTTCCGGCTCGGGAACAACCCTTCCTCCATACCCGTGATGAAGACCAGCGGGAACTCGAGGCCCTTCGCCGAGTGCAGCGTCATCATCTGCACCGCCGCGCCCGTCTCCGCCTGGTACTCGCCGGACTCGAGCGCTGCCTGGTCGAGGAAATCGTCCAGGATGGAGCCCTCGTCCTCGTCACCCCCGTCCGTCCCGCGCGGGTCGAGCGGAAAGGTGCGTTCGGTCTCGAAGCGGCGGCACGCGGCCACCAGTTCCTCGAGGTTCTCCTTGCGCGCGAGGCCACGCTCCCCCGGCTCCTTCTTGTGATAGTCCATCAGGCCGCTGGACTCGACGCAGACCTGCGCGATCTCGCGGAGCGAATGCGTGCCGGCCTCCGCCGCCATGTCGTCGATCAGCGCCAGGAACGCCCCGAGCACCGACGCCGTCCGACCGCGGAGACCTCCGTCCGCGATGCCCTGCTTCGTCGCCTGCCACAGGGAGACGCCGCGTTCCCGGGCGAGCGCGCGGACGGCATCCACCGACTTCGGGCCGATGCCCCGCGCCGGCAGGTTGACGATGCGTTCGAAGGCGACGTCCGAATGACGCTGGTTCATCATGCGCATGTAGGCGAGGGCGTTCTTGATCTCGGCGCGCTCGAAGAAGCGCAGGCCGCCGTAGATCCGGTACGGGATGTCCGCCCGCAGGAACGCCTCCTCCAGCGGCCGTGACTGCGCGTTCGAGCGGTAGAGCACGGCCACTTCGTCGGGGCTGCCGCCGCCGTCGATCCACTCGTGGGAGCGGTCCGCCACGAACCGGGCTTCCTCCACCTCGTTGTAGGCGTCGTGGAGGAGGATCGGGTCGCCGTCGCCGGACGCCGTCCAGAGTTCCTTGCCGAGACGGTCGGTGTTGTTGTCGATGAGCCCGTTGGCCGCCTTCAGGATGGTCCCGGTCGAGCGGTAGTTCTGCTCGAGCCGCACGATGCTCGTCTCCCGGAAGTCCTGCGAGAACCGGTGGATGTTCTCGATCTTCGCGCCCCGCCAGCCGTAAATGGACTGGTCGTCGTCGCCGACGGCCATAACGCTGCTCTCGTCTCCCGCGAGCACGCGGAGGGAGGCGTACTGGATCGTGTTCGTGTCCTGGAACTCGTCGACCAGGATGTGGGCGAAACGCTGCCGGTAGTGCTCGAGCACGTCCGGCCGCTCCAGCCAGAGTTCGTGGCACCGCAGCAGCAATTCCGCGAAGTCCACCACCCCGTTCTGGCGGCACACCTCCTCGTAGGCCTCGTAGATCTTCTTCTGCGTGACGAGGAAGTGGTCCTCGCCGGTCACCACCTCGTGCGCCCGCCGCCCCTCGTCCTTCTGGCCGTTGATGAACCAGCACGCCTGGCGCGGCGGCCAGCGCTGGTCGTCGAGGTCGAGGGAGCGCAGCACCCGCCGCACGAGCCGCTGCTGGTCGTCCGCGTCGATGATCTGGAAGCTCTGCGGCAGGCCCGCGTCCTCCCAGTGCATGCGCAGCAGCCGGTGCGCGATGCCGTGGAACGTCCCCACCCACATCGCGCGGGGCGGGGCGTCGAGGAGCGTCTCCGTGCGCGAGCGCATCTCGGCCGCGGCCTTGTTGGTGAACGTGACGGCCAGAACACTGTGCGGGCTCGCGCCCTCCGCCTCGATCAGCCAGGCGATCCGGTGCACCAGCACGCGCGTCTTGCCGCTCCCCGCTCCCGCCACGACGAGCAGGTTGCCGACCGGCGCGGTCACCGCCTCGCGCTGACGCTCGTTGAGACCGTCCAGGATGTGGGTAACGTCCAACGCCTATTCGACCGTAACCGATTTCGCCAGGTTCCTCGGCTGATCGACGTCGGTGCCCTTGAGCACGGCGACGTGATAGGCGAGCAGTTGCAATGGGACGGTGTAGACGATCGGGGCGACGGCCTCGTGCACCTTCGGGACCTCGATGACATGGACCCCGGGGGCCTCCTCGAAGCCGGTCTCCGAGTCCGCGAAGACATACAGCCGTCCGCCCCGGGCGCGCACTTCCTGCAGGTTCGAGCGCGTCTTCTCGAAGAGGTCGTTGTTCGGCGCGACCGCCACCACCGGCATCTCGTCGGTGACCAGCGCCAATGGCCCGTGCTTGAGTTCCCCCGCGGGATAGCCCTCGGCGTGGATGTAGGAGATCTCCTTGAGCTTGAGGGCGCCCTCGAGGGCCACCGGGAAGTGCGGGCCCCGGCCGAGGAACAGGGCGTGGCGCCGTTCGACGAACTCCTCCGCGAGCAGCCGGAGGCGGTCGTCGAGCGCGAGCACCGCATCCACGGCGTCGGCAAGGCCATGGAGCGCCCCGACCAGTTCGGCTTCCCGTTCCTGCGTCATGCCGCGCCGCCGGCCGAGCAGGATCGTCCACATGAGGAGGTCCGCGAGCATCGCCGTGAATGCCTTGGTGGAAGCGACGCCGATCTCGGCCCCGGCCTCCAGCATGATGGCCATGTCCGACTCGCGCACCAGCGAACTCATCGGCACGTTGCAGACCGTCGCCGTGTGGGCGAACCCCGCCTGCTTCGCGATCCGGAGCGCTGCCAGGGTGTCGGCGGTCTCCCCCGACTGCGAGAGCGAGAGGAACAGGCTGCGCGGCAGCGCCGTCACCGACCGGTAGCGCCACTCGCTCGCGATCTCCGCCTGGGCCGGGATCCCCACGTACTGCTCGATCCAGTGGCGCGCGATGCAGGCCGCGTAATAGGCCGTCCCGCATGCGACCAGCGTGACGGCGTCCGTTTCGTCCAGCACCGTCGGCGCCCGCACGCCGAACGCCGGCTCGCGCACCCGCGTCCGGCCGAGGCGGCCTTCCAGGGTGTCGCGCACGACGCGCGGCTGTTCGTGGATCTCGCGCTGCATGTGGTGGCGGTAGTTGCCCTTGTCCACCTCGTCGAAGACGTGCTCGACACGCACCGTCGCGCGCACCACCGTCTCGTTCGCCGCGCTCCACACGCCGATCGAATCGCTGCGGATGTCCACCAGGTCCCCCTCCTCGAGGAAGATGAACCGGTCGGTCACGGGCCGCAGCGCCAGCACGTCCGAAGCGATGAAGTTCTCCTCGATGCCGACGCCGATGACCAGCGGGCTGCCGAGGCGCGCCCCGATCATCCGTCCCGGCTCGTCCCGGCAGATGACGCCGATGGCATAGGCGCCTTCGAGACGCTGCACCGCCGAGCGCACGGCGGCGAGCAGGTCGCGTTCCCGCTCGTAGTAGTAGTCGATCAGGTGGACGATGACTTCGGCGTCGGTCTCCGACTCGAAGCGGTAACCCGCCGCGATCATCTCGTCGCGGAGCGGCTCGAACCCCTCGATGATGCCGTTGTGCACGAGCGCGATGCGGCCGTTCGAGAGGTGCGGATGCGCGTTCGCCTCGCTCGGCACGCCGTGCGTCGCCCACCGCGTGTGCGCGATGCCCGTGGTGCCGCGCACGGGCCGCTCCCTCAGGCTGTCCGCCAGCATCGCGACCTTGCCTTCGGTGCGGCGGCGGTCGATGCAGGGGTCGTCGGTCACGACGGCGAGGCCGGCGGAGTCGTAGCCACGGTACTCGAGGCGCTGCAGGCCTTCGAGCAGGATGCCGGGGACGTTGCGGTACGCGACCGCGCCGACGATTCCACACACGGCGGCGGGCCTACCGCTTCCTCTTCGCGGGCGGCTTCCAGCCCTTGATGTTGCGTTGGCGGGCGCGGCCGACCGCGAGGTGCTCCGCCGCTACTCGCGTCGTGATGGTGGACCCGGCGCCGATGTAGGCGCCGTCTTCCACTTCGAGAGGGGCCACCAGCGTCGTGTTGGTGCCGACGAACACCTCGTCGCCGATGCGGGTCTCGTGCTTGTCGACCCCGTCGTAGTTGCAGGTGATCGTGCCCGCCCCGACGTTGCAGCGCTCGCCGACGAACGCGTCGCCGAGGTACGCCAGGTGGCTCGCTTTCGTTCCCGCGCCGAGCCGCGCCTTCTTCGTCTCGACGAAATTGCCGACCCGGGTGTCCTCGCCCAGCTCCGTACCCGGACGCAGGCGCGCGAACGGGCCGCCCTCCGCCCCCCGGGCGATC
>VXNE01000242.1 GCA_009840715.1 Gammaproteobacteria bacterium | reverse complement strand
ATGATGGTCAGCGTGACGCCGAGGACGGTCGCCCCGACCATGAGCAGGGTGGTAATCGTGGTGATGAACTGGTGCTTCATCCTGCGTGCCGAGTCGGGTTGGAGGGCCATGCTCGCACCTCTTCGCAGGTCTGTATGCAGGAAGAAGACGCCTGCCTTCCGGGCGGATTTCCCACATGGTGGATGGAGAGAGTCTGTGCCCGCGCGGAGGTTCGAGTCAACGAGACAGTCGCGGACCACGGATCCGTAATGGATCTGCAATCCATGGAGCGGCGCGGGGGCGGCGCCGCGGGGAGGGCCCTCCGTCCGCTTGAACCTTCCTCGTCCGCGAGCGTTGCGGCGCTGTTGCCGCATCTCGTAAAATCCCGGTCAGCCGTCGAGTCGTGGCCGACGGCTTTTTTGTACAGGAACGCTGATTGACCGCGATACTCGCGCTGGAGGACGGTAGCGTCTTTCGCGGCAGCTCCATCGGCACGCCGGGAGCCGCCGTCGGGGAGGTCGTTTTCAACACGGCCATGACCGGCTACCAGGAGATCCTCACCGATCCCTCCTACGCTCGCCAGATCGTCACGCTCACCTATCCGCACATCGGCAACACCGGCGCGAATCCGGAGGATGTCGAGTCGGACTCGGTGTGGGCCGAGGGGCTCGTGATCCGTGATCTGCCCCTGCGTACGAGCAGTTGGCGGGCGGCCCAGACCCTGCCGGAATTCCTGCGGGAGCGGGGCGTCGTGGCGATCGCCGATATCGATACGCGACGCCTGACGCGGCGCATCCGGGAGCAGGGCGCGCTCGGCGGCTGCATCATGGCCGGTCCGGACGCCTCCGAGGCGGTCGCCATCGAGAAGGCGCGCGCCTTCCCTGGCCTCACGGGCATGGACCTGGCCCAGGTGGTGAGCCGCGAGGACCGCACGGTCTGGTCGGAAGGCGGTTGGCGCGACGATGTCGGTTACGTCGACGCGGCGCCGGCGCGCTATGACGTGGTCGCCTACGACTTCGGCGTCAAGCGGAACATCCTCCGGCTTCTCGTGGACCGGGGCTGTCGGGTCACCCTTGTGCCGGCGCGCACCACGTCCCGGGAAGTGCTGGCCATGCAGCCCGACGGGGTCTTCCTGTCGAACGGCCCGGGGGATCCGGACCCGTGTGACTACGCCATCGAGGCCATCCGCGACCTCGTCGAGGCGGACCTGCCCGTGTTCGGCATCTGCCTGGGCCACCAGTTGCTCGGGCTCGCGAGCGGCGCCCGGACGGTCAAGATGCCGCACGGCCACCACGGGGCGAACCATCCCGTCCGGGACCTGCGCACGGGCCAGGTCGTCATCACCAGCCAGAACCACGGGTTCGCGGTGGACGAGACGAGCCTGCCGGACCACGTCGAAGCCACGCACGTCTCCCTGTTCGACGGCACGCTGCAGGGGATTCGGCGTACGGACCGCCCGGCGTTCGGCTTCCAGGGACACCCGGAGGCGAGTCCGGGCCCGCAGGACTGCCGGTACCTGTTCGACGCGTTCGTCACTTTCATGGACCTGAGACAGCGGGCACGGGGCGATCATGCCCCGGCGTGACGACCTGCACTCCGTCCTGATCCTGGGCGCGGGTCCCATCGTCATCGGCCAGGCCTGCGAGTTCGACTACTCGGGTGCGCAGGCGTGCAAGGCCCTCGGCGACGAGGGCTACCGCGTGGTGCTGGTCAACTCGAACCCGGCCACCATCATGACGGACCCGGCGATGGCGGACGCGACGTACATCGAGCCCGTGGAGTGGCGTACCGTCGAGCGGATCATCGCGGCCGAGAAGCCGGACGCCCTGCTGCCGACCATGGGCGGCCAGACGGCGCTCAACTGCGCCCTCGACCTCGTCCGCGAGGGCGTCCTCGAAGCGCATGGCGTGGAGCTCATCGGCGCAAGCCAGGACGCCATCGACAAGGCCGAGGACCGCGAGCGTTTCATCGAAGCCATGCGGCGCATCGGGCTCGAGACGCCCCGCTCGGCCATCGCCCATAGCATCGAGGAGGCCCTGCAGGTGCAGAGCCGCCTCGGCTATCCCTGCATCATCCGGCCCTCGTTCACGCTCGGCGGCAGCGGCGGCGGGGTGGCGTACAACCGCGAAGAGTTCCTGGAGATCTGCGCCCGGGGGCTCGATCTCTCGCCCACGAACGAACTCCTGATCGACGAGTCCCTCCTCGGCTGGAAGGAGTTCGAGATGGAGGTGGTCCGGGACAAGCGGGACAACTGCATCATCGTCTGCCCCATCGAGAACGTCGACCCGATGGGGGTGCACACCGGGGACTCCATCACGGTCGCCCCGGCGCAGACGCTCACCGACAAGGAGTACCAGCGCCTGCGCAACGCCTCCATCGCGGTGCTGCGCGAGATCGGCGTGGAGACCGGCGGATCGAACGTCCAGTTCGCCGTGGATCCGGACACCGGGCGCATGGTCGTGATCGAGATGAACCCGCGCGTGTCGCGGTCGTCTGCGCTCGCGTCGAAGGCGACAGGGTTCCCCATCGCCAAGGTCGCCGCGAAGCTCGCCGTCGGCTACACGCTCGACGAACTCGCCAACGACATCACGGGGGTGACGCCCGCCTCCTTCGAACCGGCCATCGACTACGTCGTCACCAAGGTCCCGCGCTTCACCTTCGAGAAGTTCAGCCAGGTGTCGGACCGCATCACCACGCAGATGAAGTCCGTCGGCGAGGTCATGGCGATCGGGCGGACGTTCAAGGAGTCCTTCCAGAAGGCGCTCCGGGGCCTGGAAACCGGCATGACGGGACTGAACCCGGTCCTTTCGGGCGACAAGGCCGAGGAGCGGGAGCGACGCCTGGCCCGGGAACTGTCGAGCCCGGGAGCGGACCGGATCTGGTACGTCGCGGACGCTTTCCGGGGCGGCGCCGCGGTGGCCGACGTCTTCGACGCCACGGCCATCGACCCGTGGTTCCTGGCGCAGATCGAGGATCTCGTCGCCAGCGAAGCGAGCGTGACATCGCTCGAGGACCTCACGGCCGAAACGCTGTGGGGCCGGAAGCGCGACGGCGACTCAGCCGCTCGGCGCGCCGAACTCGCCTGTTGCGACCAAGCCGCGGTCCGCGCGCGGCGACTGGAACTCGGCGTGAAGCCGGCCTTCAAGCGGGTCGACACTTGCGCCGCGGAGTTCCCGGCCAGCACGGCGTACCTCTATTCCACTTACGAGGAGGAGTGCGAGGCGGAGCCCACCAACGCCCGCAAGATCATGGTGCTCGGCGGCGGGCCGAACCGCATCGGGCAGGGCATCGAGTTCGACTACTGCTGCGTGCACGCCGCTCTCGCCATGCGCGAGGACGGCTTCGAGACCATCATGGTCAACTGCAACCCGGAGACCGTCTCGACCGACTACGACACGTCGGACCGCCTCTACTTCGAGCCGGTCACCCTCGAGGATGTGCTCGCCATCGTGGACGTGGAGCGGCCCGAAGGCGTCATAGTCCAGTTCGGCGGGCAGACCCCCCTGAAGCTCGCCGATCGCCTGCACGGCGCCGGCGTCCCGATCATCGGCACCCCCCCGGATGCGATCGACCGCGCGGAGGACCGCCAGCGCTTCCAGGCGGTAGTCGACAAGCTCGGCCTCAGGCAACCCTCGAACCGGACCGTTGAAAGCGTCCCCGAGGGCCTTGCCGCGGCCGGGGAGATCGGCTTCCCCATCGTCGTGCGGCCGTCCTACGTGCTCGGGGGCCGGGCCATGGAGATCGTCTACGCGGAGGCGGAACTGCGGCGCTATCTCGGCGACGCGTTCGCCGTCTCGCATTCCGGCCCGGTGTTGCTCGACCGCTTCCTCGACCAGGCCGTGGAAGTCGACGTGGACGCGGTCTGCGACGGCGAGCGGGTGGTGATCGGGGCGATCATGCAGCACATCGAGCAGGCGGGCGTGCATTCGGGCGACTCGGCGTGCTCGCTGCCGCCCTACCGGCTGGCCGACACCGTACAGGACGAGATCCGCCGCCAGGTCCGGGCGATCGCGCTGGAACTCGGGGTGATCGGCCTGATGAACGTGCAGCTTGCGGTGCAGGACGACGCGGTGTATCTGCTCGAGGTCAATCCCCGCGCGTCGCGCACCGTCCCGTTCGTGTCGAAGTGCATCGGCGTGTCCTTCGCCAAGATCGCGGCGCGGTGCATGGCGGGCGTGTCCCTGGATGCACAAGGGTTCACGGAAGAGGTGGTGCCCTCCTACTTCGGGGTCAAGGAGTCGGTCTTCCCGTTCGCGAAATTCCCTGGGGTGGACCCGATCCTGGGTCCGGAAATGAAATCCACGGGCGAGGTGATGGGCGTAGGCGAGTCCTTCGCGGAAGCCTTCGCCAAGGCGTCCCTCGCCGCCGGCGAGACCCTGCCGCGGGGCGGCAAGGCGTTCGTCAGCGTCAAGACGTCGGACCGTCCGTTCGTCGGCGCCATCGGTCGCGACCTCCTGGAACTGGGCTTCGACATCTCCGCGACACGCGGCACGGCGCGGACATTGCAGGAGGCGGGCGTGCCGTGCCGGGTCGTCAACAAGGTGACCGAAGGGCGTCCGGACGTCACGGACGTGATCAAGAACGAGAAGATCGACCTGATCGTCAATACCACCGAGGGGCGCCGGTCCATCGCGGACTCGTCGGTGCTCCGCAAGCTCGCGCTGCTGCACAAGGTGTGCTACACGACGACCCTGGCGGGCGGGGAGGCGTTCTGCATCGCGATGCGACACGGCGCGGTGGACCGGGTGAGGAGCCTGCAGGAGCTGCATGGCGCCCCCCTGCGGGAAGCCCGGGCGGCGGCGCCGTCATGACGACGCCCATGACGCTCGAGGGCGAGCGCCAGTTGCGCGAGGAACTCGCGGAACTCAAGCACGTCGCGCGGCCGAACATCGTGCGCGAGATCGCCGCGGCCCGCGGCCACGGGGACCTCCGTGAGAACGCGGAGTACCACGCGGCGAAGGAGCAGCAGGGCTTCATCGAGGGACGCATCCGCGAGATCGAGGGCAAGCTCGCCGACGCGCAGGTCATCGACGTCACGCGCATCGGACGCACCGGCCGCGTCGTGTTCGGCACGACCGTGACGCTCGAGGACTGCGACAGCGGGGAGACCGTGCGCTACCAGATCGTCGGCGAGGACGAGGCCGACCTCGGGGTCGGCAAGATCTCTTTCCTGTCCCCCATCGGCCGGGCCATGATCGGCAAGTCGGAAGAGGACGCGGTGGTGGTGACGACGCCCAACGGAGAGCGGGAGTACGTCATCGACCGGGTCGAGCACCTGTAGGGGACGCCCTTGTGGCGTCCCGTCTCGAATTCACGCACGGTCCCGTGACGCGGTTGTCCCGCCTCGAAATCGTGCACGGCCCACCACGGGCGGGGACAAGCCCCGCCCCTACGAGTAACGCGCGACGTTCGACAGTGCGGGCCTGGCCTCGGGGTTGGCGCGATACAGCACGACGACCTTGCCGATCCGTTGCACCAGGGTCGCCCCCGAGCGCTCGCGGAGGTCCTCGATGATCGCCCGCCGCGCGGCGCGGTCATCCACGTGTAGTCGCACCTTCACGAGTTCGTGGTCGGTGAGCGCGCGGTCGAGTTCCAGCACGGCGTTGTCGGTGGCGCCGTTCTCTCCGATGGCGACGATCGGGTCGAGGTGGTGCGCCATGCCGCGCAGCGTTCGGATGTCCATGGAGCAGGGTGTCGGGTGGACGGCCACGCTGGCGATGTTACACGCGCCGGCAGGTGGACGCGGGCGCGGTGACCCGACCCGATGACTCGCCGGTCCAAGTCCAGTGCGGCGTGGCTCGCTCGCCAGCGCCGTGACCCGTACACCGGCCGAGCCGTCTCTCGTGCCTACTTCAAACTCGAGCAGCTCGACGCCAGGTTCCGGCTCACGGCGCCGGCCAAGACCGTGCTGGAACTCGGCGCCGCTCCGGGCGGGTGGACGCAGTACCTCGGCACGCGCTGCCGCCTGGTGGTTGCCTGCGACCTCCTGCCGCTGGCCACCGTCCCGGCCGGGGTTCGCGCCGTCGTGGGCGACGCCCGGGAGCCATCCGTGCAGCAGCGCATTCTCGCAACGGCGAGTGCGGCCGAGGACCGACCGTTCGACGTTGTATTGTCCGACATGGCCCCCAATATCAGTGGCAACAGGGTGCGCGATCAGGCAGTGGCTCTGGAGCTCGTGGAGTGCACGCTCGAACTCGCCGAACGGTGGCTCAGACCCCGTGGCCGCGTGGTCGTGAAAGCGTTCCACGGCGCGGGGTTCGAGGACTTGGTCCGCGACATGCGGGCCCGTTTCGGGGACGTGGTCGTGGCGAAACCCCGCGCCTCCCGACGCGGCTCCCGGGAGGTCTATGCGACCGGACGATATGGAGTAGAATGAGCGATCCCTGCTGACCCGCACTCAGAGGGTAAGCGATTGAACGATATGGGAAAAAACCTCCTGCTTTGGCTCATCGTCGCGGCGGTGCTGCTGACGGTCTTCCAGAACTTCAACGTCAAGAAGGAGCCGACGGAGATCAGCTACTCCGAGTTCCTGGAAGACGTGCGCATGGACGACATCGACTCCGTGGTCATGGAACGCACGCGCATCTTCGGTACTCGGCAGAGCGGCGAGGAGTTCATGGTGGTCCGTCCGCCCATGTCCGACCCGAAACTCGCCGATGACCTCTACAACCACGGCGTGACCATCACCGGCAAGGAAGAGGAAGAGCCGAGCATCTGGTGGCAGTTGCTGGTGGCCAGCTTCCCGATCCTCATTATCATCGCCGTGTTCATGCTGTTCATGCGGCAGATGCAGGGCGGCGCGGGCGGCCGCGGCGGGCCCATGGCGTTCGCCAAGAGCAAGGCGCGCCTCCTGTCGGAGGACCAGATCAAGACGACGTTCGCGGACGTGGCCGGGGTCGATGAGGCCAAGGAAGACGTCAGCGAACTCGTGGAGTTCCTGCGCGACCCGAGCAAGTTCCAGCGCCTCGGGGGACGCATCCCGCGCGGCATCCTGATGGTCGGGTCCCCCGGAACGGGCAAGACGCTGCTGGCCAAGGCCATCGCCGGCGAGGCGAAGGTGCCGTTCTTCTCGATCTCGGGCTCGGACTTCGTCGAGATGTTCGTCGGCGTCGGCGCATCGCGCGTGCGGGACATGTTCGAGCAGGCGAAGAAGCAGGCGCCCTGCATCATCTTCATCGACGAGATCGACGCCGTGGGGCGGCACCGCGGGGCCGGCCTCGGGGGCGGTCACGACGAGCGCGAGCAGACTCTCAACCAGTTGCTCGTCGAGATGGACGGCTTCGAGGCGAACGACGGGATCATCGTCATCGCGGCGACCAACCGGCCCGACGTGCTCGACAAGGCGCTGCTGCGCCCGGGACGCTTCGACCGGCAGGTCGTCGTGCCGCTGCCGGACATTCGCGGCCGCGAGCAGATCCTCATGGTGCACATGCGCCGCGTCCCGCTGTCGGACGACGTGGACCCCGGCATCATCGCGCGGGGCACGCCCGGGTTCTCCGGCGCGGACCTCGAGAACATCGTCAACGAGGCCGCCCTGTTCGCGGCGCGGGCCGGCAAGCGGCTCGTCATGATGGACGAGTTCGAGAAGGCCAAGGACAAGATCATGATGGGCACCGAGCGCAAGACCATGGTCATGTCCGAGAAGGAGAAGCGCAACACCGCCTATCACGAGTCCGGCCATGCGATCGTCGGCCGCTCCCTGCCCGAGCACGACACGCTCTACAAGGTCACCATCGTGCCGCGGGGCCGGGCGCTCGGCGTGACGATGTTCCTGCCGGAAGAGGACCGTTACAGCCTGAGCCGCCAGATGGTGCTCTCCCAGATCACCAGCCTGTTCGGCGGGCGCATCGCCGAAGAGCTGATCAACGGCAAGGACGGCGTGACGACGGGTGCGGCGAACGACATCGAGCGGGCGACGCAGCTCGCGCGCAACATGGTGACGAAGTGGGGACTGTCCGAGGAGCTCGGCCCCATCATGTACGACGAGGACGACGGCGAGGTGTTCCTCGGCATGTCGGCGGGCATGAAGCCGAAGCCGGTCTCGAGCGCTACGGCGGAGGCCATCGACGCGGAAGTGCGGCGCATCGTCGACCAGTGCTACGAGCGGGCGAAGGCGATCCTGGTCGAGCACGAGGACAAGCTGCACAGCATGGCCCGTGCCCTCATCGAGTACGAGACACTCACGCCGGACCAGATCGACGACATCATGGCCGGCGCGACACCCCGGGCGCCGAAGGTCACGCCGCCGCCTCCGAAGGAAACCGAGGAGCCGAGCCCGATCGGCGATCCGGCGCAGGAGACCTGACCCATCTCCGGGCAGCGCGATTTGCGCTGCGGCACGCGCCGGCTCGATCTCCGGCAATCCCGGGTCATGGGGATCCTCAACATCACGCCGGACTCGTTCTCCGACGGCGGACGTTTCCCGAGCGTGGCTGCGGCCGTGGACGCGGCCGGGCGTATGGTCGAGGCGGGCGCGGCGGTCATCGACATCGGGGGCGAGAGCACCCGTCCGGGCGCGTCCGCGGTCTCGGCTGCCGAGGAGATCGACCGCGTACTGCCCGTCATCGAGGGCGTCCGTCCGTTCGATGCCGTCGTCAGCGTGGACACGAGCAAGGCGGCCGTGGCCGAGGCCGCCATCGCCGCGGGCGCCGGCATGGTCAACGACGTGCTTGCGGCGCGCGCTCCGGGGATGCTCGAGGTGCTGGCCCGCTCGCGTGTCGCGGTCTGCCTGATGCACATGCGGGGCGAGCCACGCACGATGCAGGTACGGCCCGAGTACGAGGACGTGGTGCGGGAGGTGGCCGCGTTCCTTGCGGAGCGCGCGTCCGCGTGCCGGGCCGCGGGCGTCGCGCGGGAGCGCCTGATGCTGGATCCCGGCATCGGCTTCGGCAAGACCGTGCCCCACAACCTCGAGCTGTTGCGCAACCTGCCGGCGCTCTCCTGCGACGGCCTGCCGATTCTCGTGGGCGCGTCGCGCAAAAACACGATCGGCCAGTTGACCGGCAAGCCCCCGGCGGGGCGTTTGGCGGGTAGTATTGGCGCTGCGGTGTTCGCGGTCACAAGAGGCGCGGCCATGGTGCGGGTGCACGACGTCGAGGAGACGGTGGACGCCCTGGAGGTCGTGCGGGCGATCGAGTCAGGCAGCCAGTGGCGCCCCGGAGGCGCGGGATGCAGGCGGGCCTGAGGCCCGGGTCGCGGGACGCCGCGCCCGTCCTGTCGGGAGGGTAGTCCATTGAACAACAACGGTCGCAAGTACTTCGGGACGGACGGCATCCGCGGGCGCGTGGGCGAACATCCCATCACGGCGGAGTTCTGCCTGCGGCTCGGCTGGGCGGTTGGCAAGATCTTCGCCTCCGAGGGTTCGCGCCTGGTGCTGATCGGCAAGGACACGCGGATCTCGGGGTACATGATCGAGTCCGTCCTCGAGGCCGGCCTGGTATCGGCCGGCGTCGACGTGCGGCTCCTGACTCCGATTCCCACGCCGGCGGTCGCCTACCTGACACGGACCTTCCGCGCGGACGCGGGCATCGTCATCAGTGCCTCCCACAACCGCTACGACGACAACGGCATCAAGTTCTTCGACTCGCGCGGCAACAAGCTGCCCGACGAGATGGAACTCGCCATCGAGCAGCAGATGGAGGCGCCCCTCGTGACCGTGCGGTCCAGCGAGCTGGGCAAGGTGGAACGCCTCGAGGACGCACGGGGCCGCTACATCGAGTTCTGCAAGGGAACGGTGGACCGGCGGTTTCGCTTGCGCGGCCTCAAGGTCGTGGTCGACTGTGCGAACGGCTCGACCTACGCCGTGGCGCCGCGGGTGTTCTCCGAGCTGGGCGCCGACGTGACCGTCATAGGCGCCGAGCCGAACGGCATGAACATCAACGACGGCTGCGGTTCCACGCACCCCGAGGCGATGGCGGAGGCGGTGGTCGAGGCGGGGGCCGACGTCGGCATCGCGCTCGACGGGGACGGAGACCGGGTCATCATGGCCGACGGCGACGGCCGCATCGTGGACGGGGACGAACTGCTCTACATCATCGCGAGTCACTGGTCGCGGACGGGACGCCTGAGCGGGGGCGTCGTCGGCACGGTCATGACAAACCTGGGTCTGGAACGCGCGCTGGGGCAGGCGCGCATCCCGTTCGCGCGGGCGGACGTGGGCGACCGCTATGTCCTCGAGGCGATGCGACACCGGAACTGGCCACTGGGTGGGGAGTCGTCGGGGCACATCGTGTGTTCGAACCTCACGACGACGGGGGACGGCATCGTCTCGGCGCTGCAGGCGCTCGTGCCGATGGTCGAGACCGGCAAGCCCCTGGTCGACCTCAAGACCGGCATGACGAAACTCCCCCAGTCCATCGTCAGCGTGGCGGCCGAGGACCCCGACACGGTCAGCGGATGCGGCGCGGTGGCGCGCGCCCTCGGCGACGTCGAGGCCCAGCTCGATGGCCGGGGGCGGGTCCTGATCCGCCCGTCCGGGACGGAGCCGGTCGTACGGGTGATGGTCGAAGGCGAGGACCCCGACCTCGTCGCCGGCCACGCGCACGCGCTGGCCGACGTCGTGCGTTCCTCGGGACAGGCCGCACCGCCGTAAGCAAGCCGCTGCCCGTGGGCGCGCACTTGCAACTGGCTCGTACGCCTATACCATTG
>VXNE01000298.1:9304-10670 GCA_009840715.1 Gammaproteobacteria bacterium | reverse complement strand
CGCTCGATCTCCGCGTCGGGAATGTCGAGCGTGCGCACGGCGTCGGCGGCGGCCGGCAGCATGTCCTCGAGGAGGAGCGCGCGCGCTTCCCGCCGCCGCCCGTTCCGCCATGTGAACTCGGCGTCCAGCCCCAGGCGGGCGGCCGCATAGAAGTTGCTGCGCGCGACCTCGAAGTCGAGGTCCGACTCGATCGGTACGGGGTCCTCCACGAGCGCCTTAACCGCGCCCATGAACACCGCCGTGTTCGCGATGCAGTCGTCGATCGTGGGGCCGGCGGGAACAACGCGATGTTCGATGCGCAGGTGCGGGACGCCGTCGAAGTCGAAACCGAGCAGGGGGCGGTTCCAGCGCCACACCGTGCCGTTCTGGAAGCGCACGTGGGCGAATTTACTCGGCGGCTCCTCCTGCACGTAAGGCAGCAGGATCGCGTGCAGTTCGCGGTTCTCGCGGAACGTCTCGAACAGGGAAGCGTCCGCGTACCCGGTGCCGAAGCCGACGCGTTCCGGGTCCCTCGGCCCGAGGGAGACCGCTTGCTCGAACAGCGGGACCCGGGTCTCGGCCCAGAGGGAGCGTCCGAACAGGAAAGGCGAGTTGGCCGACAGCGCCACCATCGGGGCGGAAGCCGCGAGTGCGGCGTTGTAGGTACGCACGGCGCGGTCGGGCTTGCACTGCAGGTGGATCTGGAACGAGGTGGCGGCGGCCTCGAGCATCACGTCGTCGTGCGACATCAGCAGATGATCGTCTCCCGCGATGTCGACCTCGAACGGTGCGCCGTCCCGCAGCGCCAGGACGCGGTCGTTCAATGCCTGGTAGCGCACCATGCGGGACATGTGATCGGAGTTCAGGAGTTCGGGCGCGATCGTCGGCAGGATGCCGATGGTTGCCAGGCGCAGGTCGAGCGTGTTGGCGGCCTCCCGGCAGGCCCGCCAGGTCGCGGCCAGTTCGTCGTGGAGGCGTGTGAAGACCCGTCCCGTGATCGCGCAGGGACTGCCGTTCAGCTCCACGTTGTAGCTCGCGAGTTCCGGGACCACGAGCGCGTTGTCGAGTGCGGCGAGGAAGTGCTCGTTGCGCGGAGCCGGATTGCCGTCCGCGTCGACCAGCCAGGCCTCCAGCTCGAAACCGGCAATGTCTCCGCGCTCGCTGAAGCCGCCGTCGGCGAACAGCTTCGCAACGTCTTCCGTCTCCCGGTCGAGGCGCCGCCGGAAGCGCGTGAAGTCCTCGGCGTTGAAGTGTCGTTGCGCGATCTCGTCGCCCATGGCGGGTGCGTGCGGTGGCCGGGGAAGCCCGTATCTTCCGTTACTCGGCTGGCTTTTGCGAGGGGCAAGCCCCTCGGGCACCCCGGCTGAGGGCTCTTGCGAGGGGCAAG
>VXNE01000298.1:0-9294 GCA_009840715.1 Gammaproteobacteria bacterium | reverse complement strand
TTGCGAGGGGCAAGCCCCTCGGGCACCCCGGCTGAGGGCTCTTGCGAGGGGCAAGCCCCTCGGGCACCCCGGCTGAGGGCTCTTGCGAGGGGCAAGCCCCTCGGGCACCCCGGCTGAGGGCTCTTCCGCAACGTGGCGTTGCTAACATGGCCCCTGTTTTTCGCGGGGAGGTTTCCGGGATGTCCCAATCGGTGCTGCTCGTCGAGAGGAAGGACGGCGTCGCCACGCTCACGCTGAACCGGCCAGAGCAGATGAACGCGCTCTCCATGGAACTGCGCCGGCTCCTGGCGGACGAACTCGATGCGCTGCGTCATGACGAAGAGATCGGCGTGGTCATACTCACCGGCGCCGGCCGGGCGTTCTGCGCCGGCCTCGATCTCAAGGAGATGGGCGGAGAACGACCCGCGGAAGCGACGGGAAGGGGCGACCTCCCGGACCCGGCGCGGATGTTGCGCAGGCTGCGCCAGCCGGTGATCGGCGCCGTCAACGGCGTCGCCGTGACGGGCGGCTTCGAGATCGCGCTCGCGTGCGACATGCTCATCGCGGCGCCCGAGGCGCAGTTCGCCGACACCCACGCACGCGTGGGCCTGCTCGCCGGCTGGGGGCTCTCGCAGCGCCTGTCGCGGATCGTGGGGCCGAACCGGGCGCGGGAACTCTCGCTGACCGGGAACTACCTGTCCGCGGAGCGCGCCGAGCGGTGGGGGCTCGTCAACCGGGTCGTGCCGCGCGAGGAACTGCTGCCGACGTGCGACGCCCTGGCGCGCGACATGCTGTCGTGCGTGCCGGAGGTGCTCTTCGAGTACAAGAGCCTCATCGATCGCGGCTTCGACCTCGCGTTGAGCGACGCGATGACATACGAGGCCGAGATTGCGCGGCGCCATCCAAGCCCGCCGCCGGAAGTGGTGGCCGAAAGGCGCCTCGCGATCCAGCAGCGGGGCCGCGCGCAGGCGGCGGCCGGGAAGTCGGCTCGATGAGGCTCGGTGCCTTGCTCGGTCCCGTCCCCGGCGACGCGCCGTCGACGTTGCTGGCCGAACAGGCGCGGACGCTGGCAGGGGAGGGGTTCGACAGCCTGTGGTCCGCCCAGACGGTCGCGCGCGGCTTCATGATGACGGATCCCTTCGTGGCCTTGAGCGTGGCCGCGACCGTCGCCGAAGACGTCGAGATCGGCACGGCCGTCGTGCAGGCGCCCCTGTACGAGCCCCTGGACCTGGCGCACCGGGTCTTCTCCCTGCAGCAACTCTGCGGAGACCGCCTCGTCCTCGGCGTGGGCGCCGGCTCGACGGCGAGCGACTTCACCGCCTTCGGCCGCCCTTTCGAAACGCGCTTCGAGGACTTCACCACCCTCGTCGAGACCCTCAGGGAGATCTTCCGCACGGGCGGCACCGCTGCCGGAAACCTGTCTCCCTGGCCGTCGGTGCAGGGCGGGCCGCCGCTCTTTCTCGGCACCTGGGGCCACGGCGTCGAGCGTGCCGCGCGCGAGTTCGACGGCTGGATCGCGTCGGCCCATTACCGCTCGGACGAACAGGTCATCGACGCCCTCGGCCGCTACCGCGCGGCCGGCGGCGGTCGTGCCGTCGTTTCGACGATCATGTTGCCGGCGGATACCGATCTAGGGGAGCTGGGCGCGCGGCTCGGCCGGTTCGCCGAGGCGGGCTTCGACGACGCCGTCGTCTTCCTCCTCCCGGGTGGCCCGAAGCCGGGCGCCGTGCGGCGGCTGGTGGACCGCTGATGCTCAACATCCAGCTCTACGAGTACGCGCAGACCCGGTCCGCCCGGTGCCGCTGGACGCTGGCGGAAGCGGGCCTCGAGTACGAGTCCCTGGGGAATGCGCGCGAGGTCTTCGGCAGTGACGAACTGCGGTCGGTCCAGCCCCTCGGCAAGGTGCCCGCGGCGATCATCGACGGCCGTCCCCTGTTCGAATCCTCCGCGATCTGCACCGCCATCGCGGACCTGGTCCCGGGACGGAAGCTTGTCGGACCGTCGGGTTCGTGGTCGCGCGCCCTGCATGACCAGTGGGTGTCCTTCGCGCTGACCGAGCTGGAGTGCTGGCTCTGGAGTACCGAGCTCAACACGTTGGACTTCTCGTTGTCCGAGGAGGAACGCGTACCCGACGTCGCCAGACCGAACGAGGTGCTCTTTCGGCGCGGTGCGGCGGCGCTCGATGCGGTCCTGGCCGACTCCCACTACCTGGTGGAGGACCGGTTCACGGTGACGGACATCATCGTGGGCCACATCGTCGACTGGGGCAGGGCGGACGGACTGCTCGGCGGGTTCGCAAACCTCGAGGCCTACCTTGCGCGCCTGCGTGCACGGGAGCACTGCAACCTGCCATGACCGCATTCCTGATCGTCCGCGCGGAGGTGGACCCCGCCGTGCGTGAAGCGTTCGACGCCTGGTACCGGGACGAGCATCTGCCGGATGCGGTCGAGGCCCTGAACGCCAGCGGAGCTTGGCGGGGCTGGAGCGCGGTCGAGGACCACGTGCACTTCGCGTTTTACGAGTTCACGTCCCTCGCCGAGGTGGAACGCGCGATGGCTTCCGACGCGATCCGCGCGCTGATCGGGGAGTTCGACCGGCACTGGGAGGGCAACGTGCCCCGGACCCGCGAAGACGTGGCGGAGGTTCAGTCGATCTGACGGGCCGCGGACCTCGCGGCCCGCGCCGTCACACTCTCTTGATCGCGCTCGCCTAGAAGAACACGAACGACCGCACGACCACGTTCTTGCGGCAGCGCGCGTCTTCCGGCGCGGTCGGGTCCACGCAGGCGGTGTGGAACGACCAGCGCGAGACGGAGCCGTCCGTGACCGAGTCGTAGCACTTCAGCATCGAGACCTCGGTCGATTTCTGCCGCGGGAACCAGTACCAGTCGTGTTCCGGGCGGTACGTGAAGCGCGTGGTCTCGCCGACGCGGTCGTCGTAGATGCGGTAGTTGGTGATGTACGGCTGGTCGGCGAAGGACGGCCAGGCGCAGAGCACGAACGGGAACTGCTCGACCGTCTCCATGGGCTTCGCGAGGTTGATCGACATGAACCGCCGCGACATCTTCGCGTCGGCTTCCGCCTCGGTGTAGTGCTGGGTGCGGCCGAAGTTCCGCAGGTTCTGCGTGAGCAGTTCGCGGCAGCGCACCCGTCCGCTGTTGTCGTTGAGGTCGTTGTGCACGAGGTTGGCGTAACCCTTGTTCACGCCCGGGTTCTTCGCGTCCTGGTCCTCCGTGCGGTCGCCCTCGTAGTCCTTGTTGAACACGTCATGGTTGTAGACCAGCGCGTCCGTGGCGCCCGGGAAGAAGTCCAGGAGGAGCCGCTCGATCTCGGGGTAGAACACGCGCTCCACCTCGGCGGAGTCGTAGAAGTTGCGGCACCTGGACTCGAGGTGCCCGAGCGACACGCCCAGGCGGTCCATGCACGCGGCGCTCGAAGGAGAGAGACCGGGGTAGTACTCCTCCATGCGGCGCCCATCCCGCAGGACCTGGGGAAAATAGAGGCACCGCCGTCCGATGTCCTGCTCTTCCCTGCGCACCGCCAACTGGTCTTCCTCGCGCGCTGGGTCGCGCCAGAAGGCGTTCGAGGAGACGATGGAGTAGGAGGGGGCCTCGTGCACGGTGTAGCGCAATGGCAGCGCGACACCGCCCTCGGGCGCTTCGATGCCCGTCGCCCGGATGTGGTCGAGGCATTCCTCGTAGGTCCGGAACCCGAGTCCCCACTTCGTCTGGATGGGCCCTGGAGGCGCGTTCTCGATCATCTCGATCACTTCACGCCCTTCGCGGTCCGCGATCTGGCGGAACGCCGCCTCGGTAGCCACGGCCGTACCCGCGTCGCCGTCCTGGTCGAACTCCATGTAGGAGTGGCCGCCGTTCGCCGCGATTGGGGGCGGCTGGCCCTCGGTGAGTTGGAATGGCGGCACGTAAGCGGACGCTGTCTCGAGCCGGTCCGCGACGACGTTGGGTCGGTTCATGGCATCCCCCGGTCAGAAACCATGAATTATGGCATACCGAAATGGGGACTTTGGCCAAACGGGCGGTCGCGCGACGCTACATCGTCGTGGCCGCCTGGAGGGCCTCGACCCACAGCCGGGCCTGGGCGGCGATACCCTTGGCCGTGAAGTGACAGCCGTCGGGCCGGAACCGGTCGCCGGAGATCGTGTCCGTGTCGGGCCCCGGAAACACGTTGGGGATCTGTCCCGGCAGGCGTTTCTGCGCGGCCCGGATGCGTTCGGCGCTGTCCGCGTATTCGACTTCCAGGCCCTCCCGGAAGTAGCAGCGCGTGGCCACGGCGGGGAAGATGGGCGCGTCGATGTCGAACGTCCCGAGCGATGCGGCGAGCGCGGAGAACTGGCTCACGTAATCTTCGGTCGAGGTTCCGGCGAACACGTCCGACTCACCCTGGTGCCACACGACGTGGGTCGGACGGATCCCGAGGCCCGCGAGCATGTCCGCGGTGGCTTCCACGCGCGCGTGGAGGTCGCCTCCGGGCGTCCATCGCGCAAGTTCCGTACCGCCGATGCCGATCGGTGCGATGAGGACCTGCCGATACAGTCCGGCGTGCACGAGTTCGTCGGCCACCCGTCCCCAGACCGCGCCGGCGAACCCGTCAGGGCCGAGCAGCGGATCCTCGGCCCGGTAGCACCTGCCGTCGTGGGGATTGAAGTTGACGATCTCGTGGACCGGGACGTAGCGGTCCCGCGCGGCGTTCGCGCTGTTCGACTGGCCGAACGCGAAGAGCACCGCGCGGTCCGGATCGTCCCCGGCGAAGGCGTCGCAGGCCACCTCCTGGCGGCCCCCGGTGTCGGCGAAGCCGCAGGTCGTGGGATCGTCGACGTCACAGGGCCTGGCTGCCGGCCCGCCGGGCAGCATGACCAGGACGGACATGGCCGTTCGCGCGGCGTCGGAGAGCTGCGGCTGGAATGTCGCGAAGAGCGAGCCGAACCCGTACGCGAAGTAGAGCGACCCGAGCCACACGATCACCACGACGACCGCAACGATCCACTTCTTCATCTTTCGACTCCCACCGCCGACACCGCCCTCAAGGGGTATACCAGATGGGTGAAGTGTAGGCGCGCTCCTGTGTCACGAGCGGCACGTTCCCCGGGATTTCGTCGATGCCGAAGTAGCGGGCGTCGTAGGCCGGCCAGCGCGGCGTCGGAATCTCGAGGACCCGCACGTAGTAGAACGCGTGCGCCTGCGGGTCGAAATCGGGATCGCGCCACACCGCGGTCAGGCCGGAGTCGCCGATGGTGTTCGTGTACGAGGCGGTGGCCGTGTCGACCGTGGATCCCACTGGCGGCGTCGTACCGTCCGCGGCGACGCTCCGCCCGTCCGAGAGTGCGACGTTGAAGACGCGCTCATGCAGTCCGCCGCCCGCGTCGCGCCAGCCCTTGACGATCTGCACCCGGTCCAGGTTCCCCCCGATCGGGTCCTTCGTTGCACCGATGAGGAACGTGGGCGCCTTGCCGTCGGGCGCGGCCGACAGATCGCCGCCCATGGGTACGCCCTTGTCGTAACCTGGCTCCGCGAGGTTGGGGACGAGGGCGTCGCGGGGCGCGAAATCCCAGCCGCCGAAGAAGCGCACGACCATGCGCGGTCCCGTCGTCGCGTACGTTTCCTTGCGTTTCATGGCCGCGAAGAGCGCTTCGCGGGTGTTCTCACGCGCCCAGACGGCGGCATAGCCCGAAGCGGCCATGCGCCACCGGTAGCGGGGGTGCGTGATGCGCCCGGCGTATGGCTCGACGATCGCGTGCTTGCCCCAGAAGTTGTCCTCCGCGACGGCCGGCAGGCTGCTATGCGCGTCGGTGCTCCCGATCAGGCCGAACTTGAACGGATTGACGCCGTACTGGGCCTGCTGATCCAGGCCGATTTTCAGCGCGGACCTTGCGTACTCGTACTGCAGCTCCCCGGCCGGCCGCGCACGTACGGCGCCGTCCGGATCGTCCACGCGGTCCTCGATGACGGGGCCCGGCCAGCCGTCGATGACCGCCCAGCTCTCCCAATTCTCGTAGTCGGCGAACTCGTCCCTTGGGGAGAGGATCGAGTTGGTCTCGCTGTCCCCCTTGATCTGGGTGACCTCGAGGAGCGGCTCCCAGCGAAGGCGCAAGCGCAGGTGCGCCAGGCCGAGGGGCTGGCCGGCGCGGTTGCTCAGCGCGAACTCCCGGGCGTTGCTGAGGTTCGAGTTGTGCGCGATGGCCAGGACTTCGCCGCCGGTAAGCTCCTCGTAGCGGTTGAGGAAGCGCCAGAGTTCCTCGGGGTCCGGGCTGTCGACGGCGGAGAAAGGCAGGATCCGGTCCACGGTCGAAGCGCCGTCCTTGAAGATGACCACCCGATGGCGGCTGGCGTCCTCGAAGCGCGAAGTCCACTCGTAGCCGATGAACGCCGTGAAACGCCCCGGTTCGTTGTACTGCTCGGCCATGGCGGTCACGTGGTTCCAGATCGAGCGCCTGAACCGTTCGTCCCGAATCTGCGCATCGGGCCGCGCGACGCCGATGATGAACTCGGTCACCGCATCGGCCGTCGGGCCGTCCGCCAGGAGATCCTGCAGTTCTCCGTAGAAGCGTTTGCCGGCTTCTGTCGCGAGCAGCACGGGGTCCGCCGCCCACAGCCCGTCGGCGACCCCGAGATTCTCGGCGTGGTCGGCGACGACCAGGAAGTCGAGCGGGCGGCGCAGCCGCGCTTCCATGCCGTTGTGCGCGATCACCGTGCCGCCGCGCGCCACCACGTATGCGGCGTCCGGCCCCAGGTTCCGGTTGCCGCGGGAGCTTGCGTCCATAGACAGCTTCGTGTGCAGGTGGGTGTCTCCCCAGAACACGCGGTTCGCGTGAGCCCCCGCCGGCGCGTACGAGGTGTCGGCGGCGCCGGAAAGGGCGAGGAGCGTGGCGGCGGTAGTCGTGAGCAGGCGCATCGGTTTGGCATCCGAAGGGTCGGGTGCGTGGAAGTCTAACGGTAGTGGAACCTCCGTTCGCCCCGGCGTGCGCCCGGTCCGCACAGGATACAATCGAGCCGTTCGATTCCCGTTTCCCAGCCGTCTCCGAGCGGATCCAGGGATCCATGATGAGTGCAGTCGTTCAGCGTCTGACGTTCGCCTTGATCGCGCTGTGTGCGTACGGCGCCGTTGCCGGAGAACCGGCGATCTCGGTGTCCCCGGATCCCCGCATGATGCTGGAGGAACCTTCGATACAGGTGAGCGGCGCCGTACCCGGCGGCAAGGTCATCGTCGAAGCTTCCCTGGCCGACGACGGGCAACAGGTCTGGACGTCACGCGGGGTCTTCTACGCGGACAGCGAGGGTCGCGTGGACCCGGGCACCCTGGCCTCCGTCGATGGCACATACACGGGAGTGGACGCTTTCGGGCTCTTCTGGTCCATGTTGCCCGTGCCCGCGTCGGAACTGGCTGCGAGTCGATACGTGGACCCTGCGGCTACGGCGTGGCCGGGCGCGCCCGTCTTGGGACGGAGCACGGTGGTGAGCCTGACGGCCCGCTTGGAGACGCGAGCGGATTCCATCGACACCGTCGAGGTGTCGGTGGCGCATCGAGTGCTCTTCGCGGCCGAAGACGTCGTTCGTGAGGAGGTCGCGCACGAGCAACTGCGAGGCGTGATGTTCTCGTCTCCGGAGGACGGTCCTTACCCTCCAGTGCTCGTGGTATCCGGATCGGGTGGCGGGGCGCCGGAAAGCGCGGCCCGCGCCATCGCCAGCGAAGGATTCACGGCGCTTGCGATCGCGCACTTCAACTACCCGGATCGTCCGAAGGAACTGGTCGATATCCCGTTGGAGTACTTCGGGGATGCGATAGCGTTCCTGAAGGCGGAAACCGGCCACGAGAAGGTTGGGCTCATGGGTGCTTCCCGGGGTGGCGAGGCCGTGCTGCTGATCGCGGCGACCTATCCGGACGAAGTGTCCGCGGTCGTTTCGGGCGTGCCCGCCAACATCGTCAACAGTGCCTGCTGCAGCCCGGCGATGACGTACCTGCACGCGTGGACCTATCAGGGGCGCCCGCTACCCACGTTCGGATTGATGGAGGGGACCGGATTCGAAGAGCTCCTGGGCGTGAGCCAGAAGTACGGCGACGGCTTGGTCTGGTTTCAACGTCACATGCTGATGGGCATGCTCACGCAGGACGATACCGCGCCATACCTGATCCCGGTGGAGAACATCCAATCCCCGATCCTGCTCATTTCGGGCGATGACGACGGGATATGGCCTTCGACACCCGCAGCGGACCAGGTGGTCAAGCGCCTGCGGGCCAGGAACTACGCATACCCCGTCGAGCACATCAAGGTCACCGGAGGCGGACACTTGGCGTCGTCGGCCGAACGGATGTTCGTCACCTCCCTGATCGGCTCCGCACTCGTCAGGCACCCGCTGGACACTTCGGTCGCCTTCAGGATGGGCGGAACGCCCGCGGAGAACTTCCACGGGGCACGCAAGGCACACGTCAGGAAAATCGAGTTCTTGAAGACGGGAGGCAACGACCAGCCATGATGTTTCTGCGATCGATCATTGGGGTTCAGACGCCCTTGCGACTGGCTTTGAACACGGTATGTCTGGGCGCCCTGGCCGCGCTCGCCGGATGCGATGCTCCGGACGCCGAGGTCGAGGTAGCGGATGCCGGCGCCGAGAGCGTCCGCACGATCGGTGCAAGCGCCAGCTTCCGCGGCATCAACGGCATCCTCTTCGGGCCTGACGGCGACCTGTATCTCACCTCAGTGGTGACGCCGGCGGTCGCGCGGATCGATCCGGAGAGCGGCGAGATCCTCGACGCGTGGGGCCCCGGCGATGGAGCCAAGTCCCCGGATGACCTCGCATTCGGCCCCGATGGTTCCGTGTACTGGACCGACATCAGTGACGGCGAGGTCGCCATGCGCACACCGACGGGCGAGACCCGGGTGGTCGCTTCGCCAGGCGTCGGCGTCAACCCGATCACCTTCTCGGACGACGGCCGGCTGTTCGTCTCCCAGTGCTTCATGGATACGAATCTGTTCGAACTCGACCCCACGGGCGAGGAGGAGCCGCGGATCATCCGCGACGACCTCGGTCCCGACTGCGGCCTGAACGGCATGGATTGGGGTTCGGCCGACGGCCGGCTCTACGGGCCGCGGTGGTTCCGGGGCGAGGTCGTGCGCGTCGACGTCGACAGCGGCGAGATGGAGACCGTCGCCAGTGGCTTCGAGGTGCCAGCCGCCGTCAAGTTCAACAGCGCAGGCGTGCTCCACGTGCTCGACTCGCTCCGGGGCGAGGTCATTCGCATCGGCGAGGACGGCGGCAAGGAGGTCGTCGCCCGCGTCCAGCCCGGGCTCGACAACTTCGCC
>VXNE01000412.1:7791-10674 GCA_009840715.1 Gammaproteobacteria bacterium | reverse complement strand
CTCATCGACGTTCACAGTGATCTCGTAGACCTTCCGGTCGCCTCCCAGCGAGACCGTCACGGTGACCACGTTGGCCCCTTGCGCCAGCCCCCGGAGCGTCGTGCGGTTGAAGTTCCCGGTCCCCAGGTCCACAACGGTCGCGTCGGCCGACAGATCCTCCCCGGCCGGGTTGCGGCCCGCGACCTGGATCGATGCCCCGGCGGGAGCCCTGCAGCGCAACGTCACCTCGCCCCCGCTCAACGCCGCAGCATAGTCTGCCACGGCGGCGTCGAAGTTCGGCATGGTGACGACATCCCCGGTCCGCAGCCCGCCTGACATCGCGCTGACGAAGAGCGCCTGCTTCGGCCCCTTGCCGCGCCAGACCTGGAGGTCGCCCAGCGCGGCCGCGACCGAACCGGCCCGCTCCACTACCAGCCGGTAGGTCCGCCGGTTCCCGCCGTCGGCCTTGACCGTCACCTCCATCCCGTTGGAGCCCGGCGCAAGACCTCCGAGCGTGACCCCGTAGAAGTGGCCGTGGCTAGTATTCAGCGAGAACGAGCTTCCTCCCCGCCTCGCGCCGTCGTCCGCGACCACGGCCGCCGTCACCGTCGACCCCTCCGCCGCCTTCGCGCGCAGGGTGAGGCTCGAAGCGGGCGTCCGCAACGCGTAGCTCCCGACGCGGGGATCGAAAGCCGGCTCCAGTTCCATGTCCCCGCTTTCGAGGCTTCCGGCCCCCGCGCTGGCCATCAGACTCCGCGGCGGCGTCGACTGCCACAGGGCGAGGCCATGCAGCGTCGCGTCGCCCGTCGGCGCGTCCCGCGTGACCGCTACGGTGTACGTGGAGGTCGTGCTGCCGTCCTCGGCCACCACGGCAAGCGCAAGGGTGCTCGTCCCCGGCGCAAGGCCCGTCGCTTCGTTCGATTCGATGGGAAGCGGGGTGCCGTCGGCGGCCGTTCCCCTCACTTCGACACGGCCCCACCAAGGCTCGGTCTTCGCGCGCACAATCAGCCGGTCCCGATCCGGCGGAATCTCGACCTCGTAGTGCGTCGTGTCCGAATGGAACGCCGGCGCCATGTCGTACGCATCTTCGGGTCGACTCGACCGCTTGCCTTCGGTCCGGCTCGGCAACAGCGACAGAGAAACGAGCGCCGCGGTCGATGACGGCTCGGCCGCGCGAGTCACCGATATCGAGTGAACGTCCACGAAGTGCTGGTTGCGCCGTACCCGGATATTGTTCACGCCCTCTTCCAGACTGTCGAACGACGCTACCACGACCTTGCCGTCGGGAAAGGTCGTCCTGCCCACGGATTTTCGTTTGGTGAAAGTCCACCCTGTCATCTCGAGCTTGTCTCCCGACGCGTCGGTGGCGTCGAAGCCTCCGAACTCGCCCATCAGTCCCACGTCGACCACCATGGTGATGCCGGTGGTGTCCGCAGGCACCTCGACGGCGTAGGCATGGGCCTCGTCCGGACGCGACCGCAGCCGGATCCTCGTCGACTTCAACGGCAGTTCCGACGGCGCCTCGACCAGAACGCCCGGATGGACGGTCAGCCAGTTCGGCGTCTGCGCCGTTGCCGGGACCGGCAGTGCAACCGCCGCCGCGAAAAGGGCAGCGGTGGCGGCTCGATGCAGGCGGACCACGCGGGCTCCTACGCTCCTCAACCTCGACTCCATTCCGTCCTCCCTCGCGATCCCGTTCGATGCCGAATGTGGCCAGCCCGGCAACTTGATCCGACGCGGCTGGCTGTCCCAAGCCGAGGCGCGTGTGCCTCTAGTCAGGCGGTGCGGGGTCGACATCCTCGACCTCCCAGCTGTCGTCGTCGAGCCGCTCGGCCACGAACGTGAGCGAGGCCGACCGGTAGCTGACGCTGCCTCCCGAGCACAGGGAGAATCCCGCGTTGAGGCAGCCCTCGCCGCCGGCGTCGACGTCGAAGGTGTGGCTCGTGCCGTAGATGGCGCAGCTGCCCTCGGGCTCCACCGTCCCGCCGGGCCGGCAGTGCGTGGCTTCTTCGCCGCCATCGTCGGCGCTGACGCGAAGGGTGTAGGGGCCCGTCGTCGAGTCGCTGAACCCGCGCACCTCGACGTAGTAGGTTCCTGCGTCGACCCCACGCTCGATGCGGAAGTTGAGCGAGAACCCGCCGTCGTCGTCGCTCGCCAGCGAGATTCCGTTGGCGTCGAACAGCGTGCCGTAGGTGTCGGTTCCGCCTTCGGTCTCGACGGTCAGCGCCGTCGGCTCTACGACCTCGACTCGGAAGTAGTCGCTATCGCCTTCCTCTCCCAGTTCCGCGTCTGTAGTAGAGGGAATGGACAGCGGGGTCGCATCGCCGATCGAGTCGCCGTGATCGTCGTCCTGGCCGCCGCCGTCGCCGCCCGACACCTCGACCGCGACGGAGTCGGAGCAGTTGTCGCGCGTGCGGACTTCGCCCTCAACCGCGTCGGCGCAGGCACCGTAGTAGTGGAACCCGCCTTCCTCGGGCGCGGTCAGCGTCACCGCCACTTCGCGGTCCGCGCCGGGCGCGAGCCCGCCGATCTCGTCGGCGCCGACTGCCGCGTCCCCGGTGGAGATCGTCGCGTTGTCCGACCGGAAGTAGCGCACCGTGGTGGCGGGGGCCGCAGCGTCCCCGACGTTGCGGACCACAGCGGTTAGCGCGAAGGACGCTCCCGGGTCCACGGTTGCGATGTCCACCGAAACCGCGTCGAGGATCAGGTCGGGAGCGCCCGGGAGTGCTTCCGTCACCGTCACCCTGAGGGCCTCCGAGCACTCCTGGCCGCCGCCGATACAGGCGCCGTAGTTGTAAGTCCCCGGGCGTGGGGGGGCCGGCACCCCCCAGGCAAGGGGAAGGGTGGCGGGCGGGGGGAAAACCGGAGAAGTATTAAAAACAAAAAGAGGCCCAGCAGAATAAC
>VXNE01000412.1:0-7781 GCA_009840715.1 Gammaproteobacteria bacterium | reverse complement strand
GTGTGTTCTCGCGGCACCGCCACCGTGTGGGCCGCCGATCACCGCGGGCCGCGGGGTATACTGCCGCCTTAGCCGCCGCCCCGGGGGCGGGGCGCCCCCCCCACCGCCACGGAACGGCTTCGTGTACCGGCGGGGTCGACAACCCCGAGCGCCACCGACCCGACCGCCGGGGCCGAAGGCGTTACGGCGGCATCCCCGGATCGGTGGAAGCTGAGCATCGCGCCGGCGGAACGGCCCGAGCCGCGGTTGCGCACCAGCGCGCTCAGCCTGAAGGTCGATCCCGCAGGCGGGCTCACCGGGGTGGACCAGACGCGCTGGACCGCGAGATCCGGCGGGCCGCCTTCGTCGGTGGCGAGGTAGCCCGCATCCCTCGCGAAGATCAGGATGCCTTCCCGGGGCGTGGCGAGGTACAGGTGCCGGCCGTCGGGCGCGACCGCGAGGTCGACCGGAGCGTCGAACTCGGGCACTAGGGGGCCGTCGCCCTCAGGGACGGACGGGACCACCGCGTCGGTCCCCGACAGCCGGCGGGCCTCCGGGTCCCACTTGGCCGTGAACGCGAGTCCCGGACAGAACGCGTCGACAGCGGCGATCTCGCGGCGCGTGTCGGCGAACCTGCAGTAGTCCGACGCGGAGCCCCAGTTTCGTTCCCAGAACGGTTCCAGCGTGGCCAGCGAGTCCGGTGCGGCCGGGTCGTCCAGCGAGTAGATCCGCGTCCGCGAGCCGAACCCGTCAAATGCGAACAGGAAGGCGTCGTCTTCCGTCACCGCGAGAGGCATGCGGGTTTGCCGCCCGAGATCGCTCCAAAACGAAATTGAGAGCCACAGTCCGTCGCCAACCGAGGTCAATCCTCCGGAATCCGGATCCCGCTCGTACACGGACAGGCGATAGCGTGTTCTGGCGTACAGGTGCCCGCCGCCGTTGGACAGCACGGCCGTCAACAGGTTGCCGCCGGAGTCCACCGAGCCCGCAAATCGCAATCCGCCTTCGTCCTCCACCACGAAGTGCTGGAGCCTCCGGCTGCCGATGCGGTAGATGTGCGAACCGTCGCCGTCCATCAGGACGCCGAGCGCACACGTGCCGGGGTCGTCCACGGCTTCCATTGCGCCCCGGTCCTCGAGTTCCGGTCCGTCGCCGACGGGGACGAACGAGCGCCAGGAACCGCATTCGTCCACCACGAGCCGATCGCGGCTCGGATCCCACAGGAGGCGCGTGTCCCCGAGAAACGGACCCGCGTCGAGCAGCTGCCGGTAGCTCAGCCCGCCGGTCGCCGGATCCCGCCCAAAGACCTGCAGGCCGAGTTCCGAAGCCAGGTAGAGCGCGGTGCCGCTCGCGTTGACGGTCAGGGCGGCGGGGCTTCTGATCTCGACCGGATCGCCCCGCGCGTCCGGGCCGCCGTCCGCAACCCGCCCCACGTAGCGCAACCAACCGGGATCGTCGGCCTCGTCCCACCGCAGCGTGAACTCGCCGTCCCGTCCGCCGTCCGCGACGCCCAGGGATATGGTGTAGCGAACGCCTCTCTCCGCCAGGAACACCACCGCCGCCACATCGTCGGCACCGTACTGCAGCCGGCTGGACGTCACGACATCTAGGCCGCCGGAACCGTCCGCGGCGGCCCGATACACGGTCACCACCCAGTCGTCGCCGCTGTCGACGGCGAAGCGCACCCACCGCGACTCGTCCGCCTCGTAGCTCCACCAGAGGGTCGATCTGCCGACCTCGGCACTCCGCTCCCCGGCGGCCCCGGTCGCGAACCGGGTCGAACCCGAGACCGAACCGGACGTTCCAGAGATCGGCACCGCCCCGGCGGATTCGTCGTTTGCGGGCGTGGCCCCCCAGACCAGCCTCCCTGACAGGTCGGACTGGTTGAACGCAGCCTCGTCGCCGTCGCCCACCCCTGCCGAAATCCGCCATGTCTCGCCCGCCCGCGTTTCCAGGACCGTCTCGAACGGTCCTCCGGGCCCGATCTGCGCGGCGGGCTCGAGCAGTTCCAGAGCGCCCCCCCGGAAGATCCGCAGTTGCAGCTTCGGATACCGCGGCAAGGTCTCGCCCTCGTCTTCCAGCCGCCACGTGTATCTGCCTTCGTCCGGTGCCTGCCAGTTCCACCACCTCGTCCGGACGCCGGTTTCGGCGGGTTCGCCGGGTTCGACCGTGGCGCTGGAGTTGACGGCGACGGTCCGGCTCGGCGAGCCGCCCCAGTCTTCGGCATCCAGGAAGTCGTCGTTGTCCCACGGTGGCCCCGTCGTGGACCACGCCAGCGAATACGCCCCCCCGCCCTCGGGCGAGTTCGAGGCCACGGCGATGCGGTACTCCCGTCCTTCGCCGGCGGGCAAGGCGGCGGTCGATGCCGGATACCCGCCCACCAGCCGCAGGTCCGCGACGTGATCGCCCTCGAACACGAGCACCACCCTGCGCCCGCGGGTTCGGAACTCCCAGCGGCCGTCCTCCGGGGCCGTCCAGCGGTACCAGGTGGTCGCCGCGAGCGTGCCGAACGACTCGCCGGGCTCGAGGGTCGCGTCGGCGTTGCTGCCCTCGACGCTGCCCGACTCCCCCTCGAGGCGGACGGCTTCGGCGAAGTCGTCGTTCGCCGGCCGTTCCCCGGGCGACCAGCGGAGATCCATGGCGGCGCCGCGCGCGGAGGCCGCGACGCGCACGACGTAGCGCTGTCCGCGTTCGGCGACGAACGTCGTGCGCCAGAGTCCGGACGCCGTCTCGCGCAGCCCGGCAACCGCCTTCCCCTGGAACACGTGGAGGTGGTCGTAGCGCGCGATCCCGCCGTCGCTTTCGGTGTGTTCCGAGGGGGTCGTCACGGCGAAGCGGAAGGGCCCGTCCTCCGGGGCGGTCCACAGGTACCAGACCGAGCCGGCCGGTCTGCCGCTCCAAGGGTCCACAACCGGCTCCCCGGGCTCCGGCGAGGCGTGCAGCATGTCCAGGCTTGCGGATCCCTCCCGACCGCCGATCGCGAGCGCCGCGGCGAATGCGTCGTTGTCGGGCCGCGCGACGTCCGGCGGGTCCGCCGATCCGACCGTCACTGCGATCGACCCCGCCCTGCCGTTCCAGGCGCTGGCCGTGAAATGGAGGCTCGCGACGCCTTCGACGCCTTCGGCCACGTTGACGCGAAGCGCGATCTCGCGCCGCTCCCCCGCCGCGATCTCGCCGACCGGAATCGACGCCCCGAACTGCACCGGTCTGGGCGTTGTCGAGAAACCGACGGGCACAGGGCGTCCGGCCTCGCCCTGCAGGTCCGCCGCGATCCCGTCCTCTCTCGACAGCCTGACACTCTCGATCGACACCAGATCGTTGCACGGCGAGGCCCCGGTGCTTCGGCAGTCCAAGTGCAGCCGCGTTCCTGCGGCGACGTACGCGTCGGCGGTCAGCGTCAGGGTCAGTTCGTACTCTCCCGCGTACGCCATGCTCTCCCTGTCCGCTTCGATCGACAGCGTCGGCACGGAGGCGCCGCGCACCACCGTCCACGCCAGCGCCGCGCGCGGCGCGTTGGTGAAGACGCGGTGCGCGACGACCTTGGCGCGCCAGACGCCTGGCTCCGGGTTTCTCACGACGATCCACTCCACGTTGTCCAGCCGCGACCGGGAGGCGCGTTCGCCGCACGCCGCCGCCGCGCAGTCGCCGTCCCGATCCAACCACAGGTCGAGGTCGTTCAGCACGGTGCTCGCCACCGCGTCCGCCGGCGGTTCGTCCCAGGTCATCACCAGATCCAGACGGCTCGCTCCCGCCGGCACCTCGATGTCGTGCCAGGCGTACTCGCCGTCCGCCACCTCGGACGTGGCGCTGCCGCTCCGCCATCCGTCGGGCCGGTCGCGGTCGAGCACCGCGGTGCGCGCGGACACCTTGCCCATCCCGAATCTCGCCTGGACCGCTCCGGGACCGTCCGTGTTGTCCAAGCGGAAACCCGAGCCCTCTTCCAGCCACGGATCGGGCCGGAGCGCGCTCGCCATCAGCCGCGCCCGCGCCAGCGCCGGGCGCTCCTTGTGGGCCGGCGCGGCGTCCATGAGAAGAGCCGCGACGCCGGCCACGGCCGGCGAGGCCATGCTGGTGCCGTTCAAGGCATGGTAGCCGCCCCGGCTGCCGTCTCCCTTCGCGGAGTGGACGCGGACGCCGGTACCCACCACGTTCGGCGCCAGCCGACCGTCCGCGGTCGGGCCGTGGCTGCTGAACGACGCGAGCGCGCCACCGTCGGTCGCGGCGCCGACCGACAGCGAGTTTTTGGCCGCGCCGAAGTTGGAGAAGCCGTGGACGCCGGCGTTCGACTGGGCGACCACGTACAGCTGCCGGTGGCTCCAGACCGTGGCGTCGAGTTTGCGCGCGCCGAAGTCGCGGCCCTCGAATATCCTCGCCGTGCCCGCAAGGCTCATGTTCACGATCAGGGGCTTGACGCGCTCGGAAGGTTCGCCGTCGACCATGCAGCCGGACTCGCCGCCGAGGAAGTCCATGCCCTGCCGCACGCTGTCCCCGATCCCCGCGCCGCGGCTGTCCAGCACCTTCGCGAACCGGATGTGGCGCACGCCGGGCGCCATGCCGGCGAACCGGGTGCCGCCGAACCCGTTGCCGGCGACCGTGCCGGTGACGTGCGTTCCGTGCCCGTCGCTGTCGACCCACAGGTCGTCCTCCTCGACCACCGGCCCGTCCGGGCCGCCCCAGTAGTTGTACGCGAAGTTCGCGCCGCAGATGCTGTCCCGGTGCGAGGCGATGTCGGGGTGCGCGACGTTCAGTCCGGTATCCATCACCGCGATCGGCACCGTGGCGCCGTCCGTCCCCGCGAAGATCCCCGGTGCGCCGTCGTGGGCGCGCAACGCGTCCGCGCCCATCGCGGGCACCGCCGTGTCGTGCGACGCCCGCACGAAGGGAATGGGTTCCACCGAAAGTACGAAGTCGGCCTCCGCCAACGCCCGGATCGCATCGCGGTCCGCGTTGGCGCGGTACGCCCGCAGTTCCGCGTCGTAGCCGCCGACGACGACGCCCAGGCGCTCCATGCCGCGTCGCCAGCGCCCGTCCGTGTCGTCCGCCATCAACGTCACGTAGACGGGCATTGCGCCGTCAGATGGCTGCGGACCGCCGTCCGCGAACGCGCCAAGCTTCGCGTCCGCCGGCGGCACCCCGAGGCCGTCGACGCTGCCGAAGGACGCGATCTCCGTCAGCCGCGCGGCATCGCCCGGAAGCCGGGCGCGTACCATGCGTCCGGAGCCGCCGACCAGCGAGCCCCCGGTGCCGTCCAGCGCGCGCTCGAGCCCGGAGCGGGAGGCTCCGTGGGCCAGCCGGATCCAGCCGAACGACCAGCCGCGTCCGGCATCGGCTGCCAGTTGCGCCAGCGCGGGCACGCCCACCGCCGGATCCAGCCAGTCCGGCACGGGTGCACTCGACGGTTCGCCACGCGGCGGACCGCCGGTCCGCAACTTGCGCATCTCGCCGGCATGCCGCACGAACGAATAGCCCTCCGGCGGGTCCGCCGAACGCGGTTCGACGGCGGTGACGCGGTCCCGGAGCACCGGGGCGGCCTCGACCGCCGGAACGGGCGGACCGCCCCGGCTCTCCTCCGCGATCAGGGCACTCGCCGCCGCGGTGATCCTCGCGGCCGTGGCGTCGGCGTCCGACCGGAAAGGGTCTTCCGGCCGGGAAGTCCACGGGGCCGTGACCAACAGGCCGCCTCCGACGACCAGCGCCGCAGAGCCGATGGCGGCGTATTTGCCAGTGCCTGCGGCGGGCCACATTGCCTCAGCCGAAGGTTTGGAGCCGGAACATCACCTTCCCGTCCCTTGTTTGGACTGAACGATAGTGGTGGTGCGGTCCCGCCCGGAGAACGCGGAATCGGCGGTCGCGCCGTTGCAGCCCGAAATGCGCCCTCGCGAACCGTCCGTCCAGATCCTGCATCCAGTGCTGCCGTCGTCCCGGCAGTTCGAGAGGGCCTCGGACTCGGCCGCCGCCCTCCCCGCAGCCGGATTGTCGCCGAAGACCAGATAGGTGTTGCAGCCGCGGGACGTCCGTCCGTAGGCGAGCGCGCCACATCCCTCGAACGTCGTCGTCTCGTCGCGACACTCCGATGCGCTGCCCCCGTCGTCCCGGCAGGCGCGCCGCGCCGCGTCGGCAGCCGCCTCTTCGGTGTCCTGGTCCAGCGCGATTCCCGCCGCAAGCCCCGGGCAGCTCTGGCTGACGTAGAAGTCGTAGCTGATCGCGCCCCAGGCGTCCGTCGATCCCCCGGGTGCCGGGTCGACGTCCTCGACCGTCCAGCTGCGATCCGCGTTGCGGCTGGCCACGAACGTCAGGCCCGTGGTGCGCAGGCTGATGCCGCTCCCGCTGCAGGTGGTGAAGCTGGCGTACAGGCACCCGCGCCCCGAGGACTCCACCTCGAAGTAGTCGTCCGTACCGTAGATGTCGCACCGCCCGCCGGGCTGCACCGAGCCGTCCGGTCGGCAATGGGAGGCTGCGGTTCCGTTGTCGTCGGGCACCGTGGCCTCCCCGACCGCCGACCAAGGCCCAGGGGTCGCCGCGTCGTCGGCGCAGAACGGTTCCACCCTGTCCCGGTAGCGCGCCTGGAGAACGCGACCTGCCGCGAGATCCGCGTCGACTCTGACCTTCGCGGTCAGCCGGTACTGCCCGTCCGCGTCCGGCGCGAACTCCACGCACCCGGAGGCTAGCCGCCACTCGTCATCCCCGCGGTACTTCAACTGCACATCAAAGGACGACGATCCGGCCTCGAGGTCTGCGACCCAGACCACGTCCACGCCGGTCGGCGACTCGATCGACACCTCCGGAGCCGCCGGCACCGCTTGGCCAGCCGTTGGCGCGGGCACCGTCGACAGGTTCGTCAGGTGTCCCGTGGGGCTGGCGAGCAGGCTCATCGCCCGCACCGGCGCGTCGGACTCGACGTCCAGCCGCCACTTGCCGCCGCCGTCGCCGAGCGAGCCGTCCAGCCCCGCCCCACCTTCCTCCAAGTCCAAAGCAGAAACCGTGCGTGCGGACCGCGGCGGAATCGAGAGGCGCACCGGTCCGCCGTCCGCCCCCCGGTCGTCCACTCCCGCGATCGTGACGCTGGCCGCCGCAGCGCCGGGATTCACGAGCCTGAGCAGGCTCTCCTGCGCGCGATTGCTGCCGGGGGTTGAACGTGACCACGCGGTAGCTGTTGCCGTCGCCTCCGGCCTCCGGCGCGACGTCGTGCATCGCCGTGAGAAGTCCGTCCGAGGTGCGGACGTACGCCATGGCCTCGATGCGGAGTCCGCTCGTCAGTTCCAGGCGCCAGTCGCCCAATCCCGGACGGCCAGTTCGGCCATCGAGCCCCTTGGTCGCGTTGCCGTCCTCCAGGTCCGCGGAGTTGAAGTGCACGGTCGCGCCCGCGTCGATCGTGAGCGTCAACGTGCCGAAGTCGCTCCCGCCATCGTCGAACGCGCGTATCGAAACCTCGCCGTCGACGTCGGAGTGGTTGGCGACCCGCACGAAGCCCTGCCAGCCGCGAGGATTCGCGGCGGCGGGAAAGAAGGCAATCTCGTACACCGCGCCCTCGCCGCCGGCCGCCGCCGACTGCGCCGCGACAGCCCGAGCCGTGTATTGCGGGGGTTCCGGCTGGAAGGTCGCACCGCTCGCCGCCATACACGCAAGCCCGCCGATAAACATCGCAAGTGGGCGTGCGCGTCTCAGCCAAAGGCCGTCAGCGGACTTCGAAGCGTCCGCCGCAGGGGCGGAACCAGCGGTTGCTTCAGGCGAGGAGTGCCACTCCGCCCTCGGCTCGGCTCGGCTCGGCTCGGCTCGGCTCGGCTCGGCTCGGCTCGGCTCGG
>VXNE01000061.1 GCA_009840715.1 Gammaproteobacteria bacterium | reverse complement strand
GGATGCGCTTCATCACGGCGACCCAGGACGAGCGTCTGCGCATCCCCGCCGTGGGACACCCCCGCGAAGCGGATATCGGCGACGACGATGTCGTGCTGCTCTGCGTGAAGGGCCAGCAGACCGAGGATGCGTTGCGCGTGCTCTACGACGTGGCAGGTGACGACGTCCCGGTGGTCTGTGCACAGAACGGCGTCGTCAACGAACGTATTGCGCTAAGGCGCTTTCGCAGGGTGTACGGCATGGTCGTGTACCTCCCGGGGGAGCACATGGAGCCGGGCGAGATCGTCAACACGGCGGAAGACCCCGCGGGGATCCTCGACGTGGGCTGCTATCCCTCCGGGCTGGACGACACCGCCGTCGCCGTGGCGCGCGCGATCACGGATGCAGGCTGCAGCGCCCTGCCCGATCCCGCCATCATGCGTTGGAAGTACGCGAAGCTGCTCGCAAACGTGGGCAACGCCCTGCAGGCCGCCTGCGAGACCATGACCGGCGAGATCATGCGCATGCTGCGGAACGAGGCCCTGGCGTGCTACGAGGCGGCGGACATCGACTGCGCCACCGTGGAGGAGACGCGCGCACGCCGGGCCACCGGCATTCGCATGGCGCCGGTGCCAGGCCGCGCACGCCACGGCGGTTCGTCCTGGCAGAGCGTCCGGCGCGGGACGGGCAACATCGAGGCGGACTACCTGAACGGGGAAATCGTGCAGCTCGGGCGGCTGCACGGAGTGCCGACGCCGGGCAACCTCGTGATGCAGCGCATCGGCAACCGCCTGGCGCGGGAGGGACTTCCCGTCGGGAGCTATACCGTGGAGGAACTGACGGAGCTGATTGCGTCCGAATCGCGTGTATAGGGTCGGGCTTGTCCCCGCCTGCGGTGGTTTCGTGCGCAGTTTCGAGACGGGACGCCACGAGGGCGTCCCCTACGGGTACTTCTCGCGAAGGTACGCTACCGACCTCGTGAGCGACTCCCGCAGCACATCGAGGTCGATGTCGGAAAGCCGCTTGATGTACAGGCACGACTTCCCCGTAGTGTGCTTGCCGAGTCGCTCGAGCAGGTCGTCGTAGTCCGCGAACCCCGGCATCACGTAGATCGTCAACGCCCGCTTGCGGGGCGAGAAACCGACCTCGAGGAAGTCGCCTTCCCGCCCGCTGGCGTAGCGGTAGTGGTAGCTCCCGAACCCGACGATGCTCGAGCCCCACATCACCCCGGCCGCGCCGGTGACCTCCGCCATCATGTCCGAGAGGACACGCGCATCCGACCGTTTCCCGTCGTCGTCCACCGCGTCGAGGAACGCTTCGACGCTCGCGTCGGTGGGCCGGGTCTTGTTTTCGCTCACGCGGCTTCGACCACAGGGGCTGAAGGCTCGTCGAGCATGCGCACCACGCCGGCGCTGCCGTCCACCTCGATCATCTGTCCGTCCTCGATCAGGTCCACGACACCGTCGAGACCGGACACGCAGGGCAGCCCGTACTCACGGGCGATCACGGCCCCGTGCTGCAAGGGTCCCCCCACCTCGAGCACAACACCCGCGGCGTTGACGAAGATGGGCGTCCAGCCGGGATCCGAAGCGCGCGTGACCAGGATCTCTCCCTCTTCCAGGGGCTTCTCGTACGGCGCGTGCAACACCTTGGCGCGTCCGCGCACCGTTCCCGGCGCGATCGGGTCGCCGACGAGCCCGTCCTCGGTTTCGGAGACCGGCTGGAGCGGAATCTTGCCGCGGCTGTCGATCACCCGGGGCCAGTTCCTGACCCGATCGAGGTGGCGGCGCGCGGAGAGGTTGCGCTCGATGGCGGCGCGAACATCGAACGCCGCATCCCGCTCGGCCTCCCCGAGCTGGAACGGGGTCAGGTCGAACACCTGTTGCCGGTCATCCAGCCTGCCCGCGGCGACCAGGCGGTCGGCGAGGGTCAGCGCCCGGCGGTGCAGCAGGTCGACGAGGTGGATGAAGAAGAACTTCGGCGCTTCCCGGTAGCCGGCGGCGCTACGGATCGTGTTGGCCAGTTTGCGGGCCTGCTTCTCCTTGCCTCGCGCCCGGGCGAGTTCGAACAGCCGTTCGTGCGCTTCGACACGGCGCCGCTCGGCCGCGCCGATGGCGTCCTTGCCGAGGTCAATGGCGCGCAGCTGGTCGAAGAACGCCGGCAGGTTCTCGTAGGCCCGCGGCGTCGCGATGTCGATCTCCTTGATGCCGCGGCAGCCGAACCGCTCCATGTAGGCGTCGTAGGCCGACATGAAGTCCGCGGAGTACGACCGGGCACGTATCTTCGCCTCGAACGCGTCACCGTCCGCCGTCCCCTGGAGTTCCTCGAAAGACGCCAGCTCGAACATCCGGCGCCCCATCTCCGCGGTCGGATTGCCGGGCAGGTCCATCTCCAGCGCCACGAGCAGGTCCTGGGCTTCCGGGTCGTCCCGGAACAGCTTCGCGATGCGCGGACGCGCGAGCGCGGGCAGGCCGACCACGCCCATCGACGAGAGCTGGTTCCCGAACAGGGCGAGGAGCGCCTCCTGCATCTCGTCGTACGGCACTTCCTGCCCGGCGAGGGCGCGGCAGCGGGCGAGGTCCCGCTCGAAGAGAGCGTTGTAGTCCTTCAGGGCCTTATCGAGGTTCACGAACCCCTTGACCACGGACGGCAGGACCTTCAACCCCATCTTCACCATATTCGAGCGCGCGCCCTTCAAGGCCTCCGGAAGCTGCTTCGGCCGGTACTCCGCCTCGAAGTCGACGGATTCCATGATCTTCCGCGTCGGTGTGTCATAGGTCGTGATGAGTCTGCCCAACATGCCCATGCCCATCGCGCGCAGCAAGCTCGAGAGATTGAGGTACTGACGGCCGTGCATGTTGATGAGCGTGCCCGCCACACCCGCGTCGATCATGATCTCGCCCTTCAGCAGGACCAGCATCCGGCCCCAGAGGCTGGCGCCGAGCACGGAGAGGGAGTCGCCGAAGCCCTGGGTGAGTACGATGAGATCGAGGTAGAGACTCTTCTGGGCGCCGGGCTCGGTAATCATCTCGGCGGGCAGCGGGACGTAGGCCGTGATGGGGCGCGACTGCAGCAGGTAGAGCGTGTCGTCGTGGATACCCCACTCGATGTCCATCGGAGCGCCATAGTGGGCTTCGGCGTCGGCCGCGAGCTGTGCCACCGCCAGGGCCTGCTCGTCCGTCAGGCTGGGCGCCTCCGGTTCCGCGTTGTCGCGTTCCTCCGTGCCGCCGCCGTTGACAAGCCACGCCGCGTGCGACTTGGCCGCGACGCTCCGCTCGAGGATCTCGCCGCGCACCTTCTCCACGACGTAGGTGTCGGGCGTCACGTGACCGTTCACCACGGTCTCGCCGAGACCGAAGTTGGCGTTGATGACGGCCTCGTCGTAGCAGTTGTTCCGCGGGTTGAGCGAGAAGGCGACGCCGCTGACCTCCGAAGGGACCTGTTCCTGCACGATGACGGCGATGCGCGGATCGTCAACGGCCATGCCGTGCTGGCGCTTGTAGGCGACGATGCGTTCGTCGAACACGGAGGTGAAGCTCGTGCGCAGGGCGTCTTCGAGGGTGTCAGGCGTGACGCCCAGCGTCGTCTCGTAGCCGCCGGCGAAGGAGGTGCCTTCGAGGTCCTCCTCCGGGGAGGAGGAGCGCACGGCGAAGCAGTGATCGGCATTGAGCGTTCCGAGGGCCTCGTGGAGTTCGCTGCGTTGGGTATCGGTTAGCGCCAGGTCGCCGCAGGCTGCCTTGACCGCATCGCACGCCGCGCGGGTTTCGTCCTCGGCGCCTTCGAGGAACGCCTGCCATGCCGCGTCGGAACGCACCTGCTCTAGCCACGGCTGGAAGAACTCGACATCGAGCACGAAGCCGGCCGGCACGTTGAAACCCGCCGCCGTCGCCTCGATCAGCGAACGGGCCTTGCCCCCGACCACACCCAGCGAGGGCGCGTCGGCGACGTGGAATGGATGGATCAAGGACTTTCCTCCGACGGCGCTGCAACGCGCGCGCGATGTGTTGCTAGCTTACCAACACCACGGCCGCGACGGTTTCAGCCAAGTCGTCGATCGAACCGGAAGTCAGAGACGGGCCCGGCCTCGATGCGACGCATGTCGCGATGTCCCGGGTTGAGAATCAAGTTGCTCTCCCCAACGATTACCGCGCTCGGCACCTGCAATGCGACGGAGCGGCCGTCCGCGAGCCAGCGGTCCCCGATCGCTCGCGTCGTGGTACGCGCCCCCGACTCCCATCCCGAAGGCAACGTTCCGGGTTCGATATGCATGACGACCTCGTCGGGGATGTAGACCGGCAGCGTGCGGTAGGTCCTCAGCACGTCGACGTTCCGCAGGTGGACGAGCAACTCCATGGCCGCGAGTGCGAGACTGTCGCCAAGATACACGGCAGCCAACCCGGGACTGTTCCAGCGCCCGCCGTACTGACGGGCCCCTTCTCCGGACAGCATGTCCTCCACACTCTCGCCGAACTCGGGCGCCGCCAGGCGCCAGCCGGTCGGCATTAGCCCGGATGTTGCACGAGGGGGCGCGATGATCGCCGAGGATTTTGGGCCTGTGCGCGTGCTCGCGACTGAAAGCGTAGCGGTGTTCTACGGTAGAAGGAGCACGTGCGCGCACAGGGCCAAAAGACCGGCGAGGGCGCGTCCAGCGCTTTCCGCCTCTTCGCCCCGACGCGCAAGGCCCGTAAGCGCCTGTTTGACCCGTGGCGTTCGTGCATGGCACAAGCGGCCTCGTGCAACATCCGGGCTAACTGAACACGCCGTGACGGAGTTGACCGATGAGCCGCTCCACCTCGCGTCCGCCGGTCTCCGTGGCGGCGATGGACAGCGGCGTCTCTTCGTCGAGTAGGGCGTGTGGCGTCCTCAACCAGGCACTTGCGGCGTCCGGGTCGCCGGCCATCAGCTCGCGCGCCAGCGCGGCCAGCCGTGCGATTCGCATGACATGGTCCGACTCGATCGGGGTGAGCCGTCCTTTCTTCCGGCGTCGACCCAGCGTCGTCGCCGCCATCCCGACGGCACGGGCCACCTCGCGTTGGGGTGCGCCCACGGCCTGAACGAGGTTCTCGAACGCAGCGAAGGGCAGACCACGGCGCACCAGTTCCAGAGCGCTCGCCGGCTCCCCATCCCGCATTTCTGTCGCGCGCGGCGTCAGCCTCTCCGTCAGCATCGACACTATCGCCTCGTCCACGGACGCGTCGCTGCCTTGGGAAGGCAGCGCTGGTAGCTCGAAGTCGACGTGTTTCGGGGACTGACCTGCGAGGGGGCCGGGTTTCGCCCTCGGCACGCTTTCATCCATGTTCATGTCCTCATCCATATGGACATTTCAAAATCTCCATATGGACAGCCTACTCCCGTCTCAACATCGGGGCAAGGTATCGCCGATTTGTCGATTTGTCGCCGGCGCCGCAGGCTGTCACAGTGGGCGCCGTGAACGGTGTGTCGACGGCGGTGCGTACCGAGGGGCGAAAGCGCCTGGTGCTGCTCGGGGCGTTCGCCGTCGCGCTGTGGGTCGGCCACCCGGCCCTCGCGCTCTTCGTCGGCGCCGCGGTGGGTCTCGCGCTGGCGCCGAACCTCCCGGCCTACGTCGACCGCGGCGGCAGGCTCTGTCTCCAGGCGGCGATCGTGCTGCTGGGGTTCACCCTCAACGTACAGGCGCTGTGGCAGACGAGCCGCGACTACTCGGCGCTCATCCTCGCATTTGTCTTCGGAACGCTGATCCTGGGGCTCGTCATCGGCCGTCTGGTCAGGGCGGACGACGACCAGTCGCGACTTCTGAGTACGGGGACGGCGATCTGCGGAGGAACGGCGATCGCGACGCTCGCGCCCATCATCCGCGCGCGACCCGCTTCCGTGGCCATTTCCATCGGCATCGTCTTCCTGCTCAACGCCATCGCGATCCTGCTCCTGCCGTGGTTGGGCCAAGTGCTGCAGATGACCCAGGACCAGTTCGGCGTCTGGGCGGCGCTCGCGATCCACGACACGAGTTCCGTGGTCGGCGCCGCAGCGATCTTCGGGGACCGCGCACTGGAAGTCGCGACGACCGTGAAGCTCGTAAGGACGCTGCTGCTCGTGCCGGTCGCGTTCGGGGCGGGGCTCCTCCTGCGAAGAACGGAGACGAGGCTCCGGATTCCCGGCTTCCTGCTGCTGTTCGTGGCCGCGTCGCTCGCGGGCAGCGTCCTCGCGCCCCCGGTCGCGCTCGTGACGCAGGTGAAGGCGGTCAGTCACCTCCTCCTGGTGGCGGCGCTCTTCTGTATCGGGATGGAGATCCGCAGGACGGCGATCGCGTCGCTGAACGGCCGGGCAGTCGCGCTCGGCGTGCTGCTGTGGCTGCTCGTGCTGCCCGTGACGTGGATGGCCGCGATGTCATGGTGAACGGAATATCGGTAGAAAGAAGGGTTATTTCGTTGGCGCCGATTATTCCGGTAACGTCTTTCGCATGGCTATCGGGACCGTCTACCTGGACTGGAAGAGCTTGGCGAGCCTCGCGCTCGTCGCGGGCTTTTTCGTGCTGGCGATAGCCGTCTGACCCCGATCGACTAGCCGGAACGCAGCGCAGCGACGACAGGCAATCGCGCGGCGCGGAGCGCCGGCAACAGGCCGCCGATCGCCCCCAGCGACAGGGCGCTGCCCAGCCCGATGAGTAGCAGCCGCGGCGTCACCGCGAACTCGAACGCGACCTGCGACATGCTCCCGACGTTCAACGTGGAGCTTACGAGCCCGTCGTAGAGCACGTAGACGACCGCGCCCCCGAGGAGGCCGCCGGCGAGGGCAAGCAGCAGCGCCTCCACCATCACCGAAACCACCACCGGGACGTTCGAGAAGCCGAGCGCCCTCAACGTGCCGATCTCCACCGAACGCGTGCTCACGGACGAGTACATGGTGTTGACCGACGCGATCACGGCCCCAAGCCCCATGATCGCGCCGATCAGGTAGGCGAAGGTCTCCACCATGCCGGTCTTCGCCTCCGACTGCCGGGCGTAGAAGTCCCGTTCGAAAACCACGTCCGCCCGCAACCGGGGTTCCTGCCTGATCCGCTCGCTGACGAGCGCCGCGTCACTGCCCACGTCGAGCATCGCCCTCGCGGTGCTGACGACGCCGTCGCGTCTGAAGGCGGCCTGGGCGATCGGCAGGTCCATCCACACTTCGGAGTCGTGCGCCCGGCCCCCGGCGTCGAAATGGCCCACGACCTCCCAAAGTGCGTCGCGAACGTTGACCTTGCTGCCGACGTCGAGGCCCGCGTACGTGTCGCTCGCGTTCACGCCTGCGAGCAGTTCGTTCTTGCCCGGCTGAAACGGCCGGCCCGCGACTACGGTGAGGTCAGGACGGAGTTCGAAGGCTGAAGCCTCGACCCCGCGGGCCACGGCGACTCCCGGCTTGCCGGTCTCCCTCGTGACCAGGTCGACCACGACCACAAGCTCTCCGCTGACGGTCCCGATCCCGTCCACGCCCTTGAGCACGTTGACTTCCGCGGCGGACAGCCAACCGGTGATCTCGTCCTGCGTGCCCGTGCGCATCACCAGGACCCGGTCCGGATGGCTTGTTTCCCGCAGCGCGGACCGGATGCCTTCGGACATCGCGAGCAGCCCGACGACCACGGCGACAACGCCGGCGATCCCCACGACGATGATGGAAGACGAGCCCTTGCGGGAAAGCACGCTCCGCAGGTTCATGGTCGTGATGTTGACGGTTTGCCGAAACATGACTAACGCTCCCTTAACGCATCGACGATGGTGAGGCGCCTTGCGGATACGGCCGGGTACGCGCCGATCAAGAGCCCCAGCAGCGTCGCCAGGCCCAGGGCCTGGAGCGCGCTCCACCCGCTCAAGTCGAAGCTGCCGATCATCCCGCCCAGGTTCGCCTCGAGGCCGGGCTCGAGCAGCCACGCGATGGCGATCCCGGCCGTTGCCCCACCCAGGCAGAGCGCCAGCGCTTCCGCGAGCACCAGCGCGGCGACGGACCCGTCGGGGAAGCCCAGCGTCTTCATGGCGGCCAGTTCCGGCACTCGCTCGGCAAACCCCTGTGCCGCCGTGTTGCCCGTCAACAGGAGGATCGTGAAGAAGACGGCCATCAGGATCATGCCGCTGATCGCGCCGATGTCGCCGAGCTGGCTCGCGAACTGGCGGCGGTACTCGTCTTCGGTGGTGCTCCTCGTGGGATCCGGGGAGTTCTCGAACATCCCGTCGATCGTTCGGATGGCCGCGTCGACCTCCTTGGGATCGGCTACCCGGCCGACGAGCCACCCGACCTGGTCCTTGCCCCAGCCGACGACGGCTTCGTTGAAGTAGTCGTAGTGGATGAGCAGAAGCTCTCCGCCGGCATACTGGAACGTGCCCGCGAGCTCGAACTGCCAGGTCCAGGAGCCGCCTTCCTGGGGAAAGATGTCCTGCACGATGGGGATGGTGTCCCCCGGCTGCCAGCCGTAATGCGCGGCAAGCGCTTCCGAGGCGACGGCGGATACGCGCACGCTGCGGAACCGGGCGAGCGTGTCGGCGGAGATGCCCTGCTCCCGGAAGATATCGAAGTAGCTCTCCGGATCGACCGGATAGGTGGCGAAGGCGTTGCGGGGCTCCCGGTAGTAGCCGCCGAACCAGCTCACGTTCGTGACCTGGTCCACTTCGTCCAGCGCGCGTATGCGCTCCACGTAGGAGAGCGGGAGGTTGTCCGTCAGGGAGTACCTGGAGTCGATGACGATCCGGTCCATGCCCTCCATCGACACGCCCCCGGAGAAAGCGTCCGAGATGGCCCGCAGCAGCATGAAGAGCAGGAACGCGATCGCCAGGGAGACGAACGTCAGCGACGTGCGCGTCGGCTTGCGCAGCAGGTTCGCCCACAACAGCGAAGAGAGCTTCATGCCACCTCCGTCCCCAGGCCTTCGATGTTCGAAACCAGCCGTCCCTTGTCCATGTGCAGCGTGTGTTGCGCACGATCGGCGGCCCTGGGATCGTGGGTCACCATCACGATCGTCTTGCCAAGTTCCCGATGCAGCGTCTGCAGAAGCTCGAGGATCTCGTCGGCGGTGCTCCGGTCGAGGTCGCCGGTCGGCTCATCGCAGACCAGCAGGCATGGATCGGAGACCAACGCCCGGGCGATGGCGACGCGCTGCTGCTGGCCGCCGGAGAGTTCGCCCGGCTTGTGCTTTCCGCGATCCGCCAACCCGACGATCTCCAGCGCGAGGCCAGCGTTCTTGCGGCGCTCCGACCGGGACAGGCCGGTCAGCAGCAGCGGCAACTCCACGTTGCGCTGGGCGTTCAGCACGGGCAGCAGGTTGTAGAACTGGAACACGAAGCCCACGGACCGGGCTCTCCAGGCGGACAGGGCCCGGGCATTGACCGAGTCGAGGCGCAGCCCGTCGACCTCGATCTCGCCCGACGTCGGACTGTCGAGACCCCCGATCAGGTTGAGGAGCGTCGTCTTCCCCGATCCGGAGGGACCCATCAACGCGGTGAACGTGCCGTCTTGCACCGACAAATCCACGTTACGTAACACGCCGACGCGCTCCGCTCCGCGAACGTAGTCCTTGCAGACGTCCGTGCACCGGATCAGCTCACCCATGACTCGTTCCTCGCTACTAGCTTGTTGAACTCATGCCGGCGTTCTCGACACCACCGACGAACCGCACCTGGACCCCCATGTTCGGCAGCACACGGTCGTCCCGCTCCAGGAGCCCGATGCGCACCCGCACGGTCGCCCTGTTGCGATCCGCCGCGGGGACGATCGCTATCACTCGTGCCTCGTAGGCGTGCCCCGGCCAGGCGTTCAGGCTGACCCTGACAGGCTGATCCGGGAACACGCGCTTCAGGTAGGCTTCGTTGATGTCGACCTCGACCTCCAGCGAGCCCATGTCGACAATCGTGCCTATCCCGCTGCGTGTGAATCCGCCCGCGGACATGGGCGAGACGACCTCCCCCGGGTGGGCCGACCTGTCCACGACGACTCCGGCGAAGGGCGCCCGTATGCGCGTCTCGGCGACCTGCACCGCACGGACATCGCGTTGCCGCCGCGCGACTTCGATCTCGTGGCGGGCGCTCTCGAGCTTCGCGATCAGCGCTTCCTTCGCCAGACGGTCATCGTCCAGGCGCTCCGCGCTCACGAGCTGACGCCGGGCCAGCTCGACGGACCGTCCCAGGCGCCGGCCCGCGTGGTCCACGGATATCTCCAGTTCCCGCAGTCGTGACCTGGCCGACATCAGGCGGGAATCGGCAAGCGCCAGTTCCGCCTGGGCTACCGAGTCGTCGAGCAACGCGATGACCTGCCCGGGCTGTACGTGGTCGCCTTCTTCCACGAAGACGCTCCGGAGTCTGCCCGTGATCCTCGCGCTGACGGCCGCCTCCCTGCGGGCTACCACGAAGCCGGTGGCGTCGAGCACGGTTGCTTGACTCGCGGGCGCCTGTGCCATCGGCAAGCTCGTCGAGTGTGCAGAACCGCGGTCGGTGTCCAGACTGGCGCTCTCTCGCGGTGCGGGTTCCCGGATCTCTCCGGAAGCGGCCGTTCCGACGAAGCCCCAGTTCGTGAAGAGCACGCCACTGCCTATCGCGAGGACGAGCGCGCCCAGGAAGAGTCCTCTCCGGCGGGCGTTCGCCTCTCGTCCGACGGCATCGTCACCGGCGCGATCGCCTCGCTCTATCCTGAGCTCGTTCAGCAGCGCCTTTCTGTCCTTCGCCGATCCGTTCACGGTTGCGTGCGTCCAGCTCGTGTTCGTGCGAGGTGGAGCGTCAGGCAGGCGCGGGTCCGAATCTCCCCAAAACCTCGTCGAGGATGGGCAGTTTCAGGAAACGGGAACGTCTTGGAGAGTCTGGGGAGC
>VXNE01000211.1:10391-10853 GCA_009840715.1 Gammaproteobacteria bacterium | reverse complement strand
CCCCCCCCCCCCCCATATTTTTTTAATGCTACGCCCACCACCCACATCACCACGCGTAAGATCGTCGGCCGCGTCTGATGTGTATACGAGCCCGGGGGGGGGGGCGGGGGCGATGAGGACGTTGTCCTCGAGCAGCGTGATCCGTCCGCTCCGTTCACTCGCCACCCCACGGATGCTGATGTTCGGACGCAGGCCGTAGCCGTCCTCCACCTGCACCGACACGCCCGGCGTCTGGCGGACGATGCGCTGGATGTCGGCGTAGCCGAAACGCTGCAGCACCTCCTGGCCGATGACGTCGGCGGCCCCACCGAGGCCCTTCACGTCGTCGCGCGTGCCGACGATCGTCATCTCGTCGTAGAACGGGCCCTCGGCATTCAGCTCGCCGTCATCGCCCAGCGTCTGGCGTGCGATGCGCTGGATGTCCGAGTAGCCGAAACGCTGCAGCCCCACCTGGCCGATGAC
>VXNE01000211.1:0-10381 GCA_009840715.1 Gammaproteobacteria bacterium | reverse complement strand
CCAGTGGCGTGGCCCAGGCGACCGGATGGCGGCCACCGGACCGGCTGCGCTCCGGTGGGCGGGAAACGGTAACGCTCCCGGGCATGAATGGCTTCCCTTGTTTCGGCCCGCGAGCCAACCTTTGCGGAAACTAACGAAAATGAGAACGATTCGCAATATCTATCGGGCCGAGGGTTTCGTCCACACCATCCAACTGGCACCACTGCTATGATCGGGTTGCCCGGCACGGACCGTGCGACAATGGCCGACTACGCGACCGACCAACCCGTTTTCACGCGCCTTCCGTTCGCGTTCGCGCGGCGTTTCGGCGTAGCGTTCGACGGCTCGCCCCCTGTGAACGACGGTAGCGTCCCGCTGGTGTGCCGCCAGGTCCCGTCGCTCACGACCCTGGCGGAAGTGCGCCGTTTCGCGGGGTGCCCCCTGACGCTGGACGTCATCGGCGAAGAGCGCTTCGAGACGCGCCTGGCCGAAATCTATGCGGGCGACACCATCGAGGCGAAGGAGATGGTCGAGGGGCTCGGGGACGACCTCGATCTCGCGCGCCTCGCGGACTCCGTCCCGGAGACCGAGGACCTCCTCGAACAGGAGGACGACGCCCCGATCATCCGCCTCATCAACGCGCTCCTCGCCGAAGCGATCCGCGAGGACGCTTCCGACATCCACATCGAAACCTTCGAGCGCGACCTCGTCGTGCGCTTCCGGGTGGACGGCGTGCTGCGCGAGGCCGTGCGTCCGAAACGCGCCGTCGCGTCGCTCCTCGTGTCGCGCATCAAGGTCATGGCCAAGCTCGACATCGCCGAGAAACGCGTGCCGCAGGACGGCCGAATCGCGCTCAGGATCGGGGGGCGCGAAGTGGACGTGCGGGTGTCCACGCTGCCTTCCGCGCACGGCGAGCGGGTGGTCCTGCGGCTGCTCGACAAGCAGGCCGGCCGCCTGACGCTGCCGAACCTCGGCATGCGGGCCGACGTGCTCGAGCGCTTGCGGGAGGTGGTGCACCGACCGCACGGGATATTCCTCGTCACGGGACCGACGGGATCCGGCAAGACCACCACGCTCTACGCGTCGCTGACCGAACTCAGCACGCGCACGATGAACATCCTCACGATCGAGAACCCGATCGAGTACAACCTGACGGGCATCGGCCAGACCCAGGTGAACGAGAAGGCGGACATGACCTTCGCGCGCGGGCTCCGCGCCATCCTGCGGCAGGACCCGGACGTGGTCATGGTGGGCGAGATCCGGGATCTCGAGACTGCGGAGATCGCCATCCAGGCGAGCCTGACGGGACACCTCGTCATGTCGACGCTGCACACGAACACGGCGATCGGCGCCGTCGTGCGCCTCGTCGACCAGGGCGTGGAGCCGTTCCTCGTGGCCTCGAGTCTCGTCGGCGTGCTGGCACAGAGGCTGGTACGCAAGCTGTGCGAGGAATGCAAGGTCGAAGCGGAGCCGGATGCCTTCGAGCGCCGCTTCCTCGGAGAGACCGACGCCTGCACGCTGTACCGCTCCGTCGGCTGCGATGCCTGCGGTCGGTCCGGGTTCCGGGGCCGCACGGGCATCTACGAGCTCGTCGTCCTCGACGACAGGATGCGCGAGCTGATCCATGACCGTGCCTCCGAGCAGACGTTGACGCAACACGCCCGGAGCCGCTTTCCGGGCATGCGCGAAGACGGCCGCGCGAAGGTGGTCCAGGGGCTGACGACCGTGCAGGAAGTGCTGCGCGTGACCCTCGAGGATCAGGCGGCGCTCCCGGAGGACTGACTTGGCCGCATTCGAGTTCGTCGCCCTGGACGAACGCGGGCGCCGCCGACGCGGTGTCCGGGAGGGTGACAGCCGACGGCAGGTGCGCCAGGCGCTGCGCGAGGAAGGCCTGACCCCGCTGTCCGTCGACCAGACGGTGGAACGCGCCGGCGGGACGCTGCGGTGGTCGTTCCGCCGCGGCATGTCGCTCCTCGAACTCGCGCTCTTCACGCGGCAGATGGCCACCCTCGTCGGTGCCGGGCTGCCCATCGAGGAGGCCCTCAACGCCGTGGCGCAGCAGACCGAAAAGCGGCGCGCGGGCGCGATGATCATGGCCGTGCGGGGCCGCGTACGCGAGGGCTACGCGCTGGCGACGGCCCTCGGCGAGTTCCCCTCCACGTTCCCGGACATGTATCGCTCGACCGTCGCCGCCGGAGAGCGGTCCGGATTCCTGGATGTGGTGCTCGAGAACCTGGCGGACTACATCGAGGCCCGCTTCGAGTCCCGCCGCAACGTCGAGATGGCGCTCTTCTACCCGGCGGTGCTACTGGTGTTCGCGCTGCTCATCGTGGGCGCTCTGCTCATCTACGTCGTGCCCGACATCGTCCGGGTTTTCGACGACACCGGCGAGCAACTGCCGTTCCTGACCCAGGTGATGATCGCCGTCTCGGAGTTCCTGCAGGCCTGGCTCTGGCTCGTTGCGGTCGGCGCCGCGCTGTTCGTGTTCGGGCTGCGCAGGGTGCTGGCCCAGCCTCCCATCCGGTCCGCCTGGGACCGGCGCAAGCTCGCCCTGCCCATCGCCGGTCGTATCGTCCGGGGCGGGAACGCGAGCCGCTACGCGAGCACGCTGTCGATCCTCACGTCGAGCGGCGTACCGCTGGTGGAAGCCATGCGCATCGCCGGCGAAGTGGTGACGAACCAGTGGCTGAAAGGACGCCTGGGCCATGCGACCGCCCGCGTCAGCGAGGGGGCGAGCCTCAAGGTGGCGCTCGAGTCGGCCGGACACTTCCCGCCGATGTTCCTGCACATGATCGGCAGCGGCGAGGCGAGCGGCGAACTGGACACGATGCTGCGCAAGGTCGCCCAGTACCAGCAGCAGGAGCTCGAACGCCTGGTGACGACCCTGGTGCGCCTCTTCGAACCGATGATGATGCTGGTCATGGGAGTGCTGGTCATCGTCGTCGTATTGGCGATACTGTTGCCCATCCTCAGTATGAACCAGCTTGTAGCCTGAACTCATGAACACCGGAGCGAAGGGTTCGACCGTCACGACCAGCCGGGGTTTCACGCTCATCGAAATCATGGTGGTGATCGTCATCATCGGCATCATCGGCGCGCTGTTCGTGCCGAACATCATCGGCCGCGGCGACCAGGCCCGTCGCACCGCCGCGGAGACGGACCTGCGCAGCATCGGCGTGACCCTGGACCTGTACCGGCTGGACAATGCCCACTATCCTTCGACGGAACAGGGGCTCGAGGCCCTCGTCTCGAAGCCCGGCGGCTTCCCGGAGCCACGCAACTACAGCCCTGACGGCTACGCGAAGCGGCTCCCCACGGACCCGTGGGGCAACCCCTACGTCTACGTCAACGCCGACCGTCGCTTCGAGTTGTACTCGCTCGGCGCGGACGGCGTGGACGGCGGGGAGGGCAGCGGAGCCGACATCCATTTCCGCGACCTGTAACGCCACGGGGCCGCCCCACCGTCCCCCCCGGCTCGCACCCGCATGAAGATACCGCCGCGGGGATTCACGCTCCTCGAGCTTCTGGTCGTGCTCGGCATCGTTGGCGTGCTCGCCGGTGTCGTCGTGCTCAACTTCGTCGGCGCCGACCGGGAGAGGCACTTGCAGACGGAGGCCGTACGTCTCGCGACGCTGGTGGAGCTCGCGCGTACCGAGGCCACGATGCGCAACGCCCGCATGGGCCTCTTCGTCGACGACGCGGAATACGCGTTCGCGACGTTCGACCCGGAGACGGGCGACTGGCTGCGTCCGGAAGAGGGGCCCTTCCGCCCGCGGACCGCGCCGGAAGGGGTTTCGTTCGCGGCTGCGGCCGAGACCCAGGAGCTGCCGGCCCGCCCCGAGCCCGGCCGTGCGCGCCGCGCGCTTCCGGACATCCTCATCTTCGCGAGCGGCGAACAGACGCCGTTCACCATCGAGGTCATTCCCGCCTGGGATTCCACGCCGTGGCTGGTGCGCTCCGACGGCATTCAGCGCACCGTTGCGACCCGGGCGGGCGAGGACGCCGCATGAGCCGGCGTCGCGGGTTCACGCTGATCGAACTCATGGTGGCGCTGGTCGTGGTCGCGACCGTGGCGACCGCAGTGTACTTGCGCGGCGGCGAGACGGTCGGCCAGATCGCCGTGCTGGAGCGGCGCACGCTTGCGCGCTGGGTCGCGGAGAACGAGATCGAGCGCGCACGGCTCGCACGGCACACCGCCGGCGAGGAGGCGATACCGCTCGCGGCGGGCGCGACGCGTCGCCGGGTGACCCTGGGAGGACGCGAGTGGTCCGTCGAGGCCAACGTCAGCACCACCTCCCATCCCTGGCTGCGCCGGGTGGAGTACTCGGTCTTCGTCCTCGAGGACGGCGAGCAGTTCGGACCGGTCGACCAGGTCACGGCTTTCATCGGGCAGTACTGATGTCCACGGGCCCCTCGGTGCGGACACGTCCGGCCGCCGGTTTCACCCTCATCGAGATGCTCGTCGCGCTCGGCGTGTTCGCGGTGATCGGCCTGCTCTCGGCACAGATCGTCACGCAGATGGTTGACGTCAACGAACGTACCCGGACACGCGCGGACCGCCTGGTGAACGTACAGCGCGCCGTCGAGGTCCTGCGGCGCGACATCCAGCAACTGGCGCACCGGCACGTTCGCGACGAGTTGGGCGACCCGGTCCCCACGCTCGACGTCAACCAAATCGGCCTGATGCGCTTCACGCGGCGCGGCTGGTCCAACCCCCTCGAGCTCAAGAGGTCGGAGCTGCAGCGGGTGGCCTACGTGCTGGAAGGAGAACTGCTCTACCGCGTGTTCTGGCCCGTCCTCGATCGCGGCGCGGAAACGCAGCCGGTCTCGCAGTTGTTGCTGGACGGAGTGGAGACCGTGGAAGTGACCGCCATCGACGTCTCCGGACGCCGGCACGCCTACTGGCCCCTCGCCGGCGAGTCCGCCGACGACCCGGAACGCGAGCTCGCGGCCTTCGAGATCCGTCTCGCCGTCCCGCCATACGGGGAGATCGACCGGCTGTGGGCAGTCCCCTTCAGCGGCGTGCCCCGGGAGGACGGGGAGTCCGGGGACGAAGACGCGGAAGAGGACCAGGAGGACGCCGGGGACGAACGTTTCGAGGAGACGCCGATCGATGCCGTCTCGTGAACCCCGCGCACGGCGTTCCTGCCGCCCGGGAACCACCCGGGGCGTGGCCCTGGTCAGCGTCCTCCTGATCGTGGCCCTGGCCAGCGCGCTGGCCTACCAGATGCTGTCGCGCCATGGCCTGACGATCGCCCACTCCGAGCAGTTGCTGCGCGGCGGGCAGGCGCGCGAGTACGCGCTCGCGGCCGAGGCCTTCGCCCGGCAGCTCCTGGCGGAGGACTGGGCCGACGAGGCGACCCGCGCCGCCGACACGCTGCTCGAGCCCTGGGCGGAACCGAGCGCGCCGTTCCAGATCGAGGATGGCGAGCTCACCCTGGCGGTCGTGGATCTGAACGCGCGCTTCAATCTCAACGGCGTCATCGGCAAAGCGGGTCCGGACAACGTCCAGAGGCTGAAACAACTCGTCGCCAATCTCGAACTCGAACCGGTCATTGCGGATACGTGGGCCGACTGGGTGGATCCGGACTCGGAGATCAGCGCGGCTGGCGCGGAGGACGAGACCTACCTGCTGTCCGTCCCGGCCTATCGGGCCGCGAACCAGCCGGCCGCGAGCACGACCGAACTGCTGGCGTTACGGGACGTCACGCCGGACGACTACGCCACGCTGGGTCCGCACGTCGCCTGGCTTCCCGAGACGAGCCTGCGCGTCAACGTGAACACCGCCGGCTACGAAGTGCTCCGCGCCCTGGCGCCGGGACTCTCCGAGGAGGAGGCCGAAACGCTGATAGAATCCGAGCGCGAGTTCCAGGAGGCGGCCGAGGTCACGGCCCAGCACGCGGCGCTCGGCAACAGCGTCGCGGCCATCGCCGTCATGAGCGAGTATTTCGAAGTGCGCGTACGCGCCGAAATCGGGGACACGCGGGTGACCCTGGCCTCCATGCTGCATCGCGATCCAACGACCGGCCGCGTCCGCCTCCTGGCACGGGACTTCGGCCGCGACTTCCGGCCGATCGCGCCTCGCGCCGGCGAGAACGACGCCTACGCGGATGACACGCTGGCCACCCGGTGACCTGCCGGTTCCGAGACTCGTGACGCCGACGGTCCAGGCATGGTCATGGCACAACTCTTCGTACGACTGACCGGCCGGCCCCACGAGACCGACGAGGGTCTCGACGCTCCCTGCGAGTGGCTACTGCGGGAGGAGGGCGGCGATGTCGTCGTGGAAGGCTCCGGCTCCCTGGTCGATCTCGGCCACGAAGCGCCCTGGGGCGACGACACGCCGGACGTGGTCGCGCTGGCGCCGGTGGAGCGCGTGCTGTGTCTCTCCCGCACGGTTCCGGGAAGGAGCGTTTCGCAGATCGCGCGGGCCCTGCCGTTCGCCGTCGAGGAGTTCGTCACGCAGGACATCGAGACCATGCACCTCGCGCACGGTCCCATCACGCGCGGCCGGCCCGTTTCCTGCGTCCTGGTGGACCGGCAACTCGTAACCGACTGGCTGGCGGCCATCCGGTCGATCGGCCTTTCGCCGGCCGTCATGGCGCCCGATGCGGGCCTGCTGCCGGACGCTTGCGAAATCACGGTCCTGTTCGAAGGCGACGATGCCCTCCTGCGGACGCCCGGACACCTGCTACGGATCGATCGCCGCGCACTGCCGGGGACGCTCGCGGCCATCGCGCCGGACGCGCCGAATGACACGCCGGCCGTTCCGGCCGCCCGCCTCGAAGTCATCGGTGGCACGCCGGCGCAGACCGACGCGCTGCGACAAGTCTTCCCCGGCGAGGTGGACGCGCAACCGCTCGAGGAACCCGTACTCCGTTTCCTCGCTTCGCACTACCCAGCCTCCGGCACCATCAACATGTTGCAGGGCGCGTTCGCACCGGCCCGGCGCAACCGCGGGACGGCGTCGCGCTGGCGCGCGGTGGCGGCGCTGGCGGCCGTGTGGTTCCTGCTGTTCACGGGCATGCGCTTCGGCGAGGGCCTGTGGGCCGACCACCGCGCAGACGCCCTGCAGGCCGATGCCGCAGCGCTCTTCCGCGAGCTCTATCCGGAGGCCCGCCCACCCCGCAACGCCTACACGGAGATGCGCCGCCGCGTCGGCCAGCCCGATCAGCCCGCCGCCGCGGACTTCGAGTTGCTCCTCGGCGCCCTGGCCCTGGCGATCGACGCCGCCCTCGAGGGCGTCGAGCTGAGGTCGCTGTCGTACAGCGCCGGCCGCGGCGAACTGACCACCGAGCTGTCGCTGCGCGAGTACGCGGACCTCGACCGGCTGCGGCTGCAACTGGAAGCGGAGGGTGTCGTCGTGCACATCGGTTCCGCCGAGGAACAGGACGGCGTCGTCCGTGCCCGGCTGCGGGTAGCGATGGGATGATGCTCACGGACCGCCTGCGCGCCTCCGCACTCGCCCGGCGTTACGAGGAACTGAGCGCCAGGGAGCGGCGCCTGGTCAACATCGGCGGGGCCGTCGTCACCGCCGCCATCGTGTACCTCGGCGTGGTCGACCCCGTGCGGACTTTCCATGACGATGCAGTGGAGCGCCACCGCCAGCAACAGGCGCAGTTGGAGTGGATGCTACGCCACCGGGAGACGGCGGCACGCCAGGAGAGCGCGGCCCCGCAGCCGGCACGGAACCAGTCGCTGCTGACCCTGATCGATCAGACTGCGCGCGAATTCGGCCTCCGGCTCGCCAGCTATCGTTCCGAGTCCGGCGGCGGGGTGAGCGTGGTCGTGCAGGAGCAGCCGTTCAACGACATCCTGCGATGGACCCGCACGCTGGCGTCCGAGCACGGCATTCGCGTGATCCAGGCGTCCATCGACGGCCAGGGCGCGGGGCTGGTCAACGCGCGGTTCGTGATGCGGTAGGGGACGCCCTTGTGGCGTCCCGTGGCGAAATCGTGCACGAGACCACCCCGGGCGGGGACAAGCCCCGCCCCTACGATGCCGGTACCAGGCGTATCCGCAGTTCGGTGTGCGCCTCGACGGCTTTGCGGGAGAAGAGCAGGGGGAAGCTCTCGTCGGCGGCCCAGTCCTCGAGCAGGCTGTCGTAGAACGGGCTCCCCGGGTCGCCTGACTGGCCCGGCGCGTTGGTCATGCGCGCCGCGTCCCAGTCCGCGGTGTCTACGACCATGCGCCACGAGGCGCCCGCACGCACGCCGAAATCCCGCGCATCGAACGCGGTGTTGTTGACCGTGTGGCCGCTGCCGCCACGGCCGAGGGACGCCATCTGGATCCGCTCCCGCAGATCGCCCTCGGCCAGGTGGAGGAGGGGGTGCTCGAAGTCCGTGCGGTGCAGGGCGTCCCACCGCCAGGCATCCCGGTCGGCGCCGAGCAGGGCGGCGGTCTCGTCAAGCGCGGCCTGGAGGGTCCCCGCCGCGAGGTCGCGCAGTTCCGGATCCCGCAGCAACTCCGGGACCGCCTGCGAGTCGAGGGTCGTCACCGCGTCCTGCTCACCGAGCAGCCGGTCGGCGAGGGCGGGCACCAAGTGGCGGTAGTACCAGACGGAAAATACGGCCGCCTGCGGCGAGTGCGGATCCATGGCGCCGTCCCAACCCTGCAGGAAGGTCCCTTCGGGCAACGTATCGGTGACCGCGCGTGCGAGCAGGGAACGGTAGTCCCGCTGTAGCGCCAGCGAGTCGGCCACGCTGTGGCCGTCCGTCTCCGCGAGCACCTCGACCAGGCGGCGTTGCCGCCAGGGTGACGCCCACTCGAATCCTACCCGCCGCGTCTCCACGGGGAAGTCGGAGGGCAGGGTGTTCGCGTTGGCCGTGGCGATGAACCCGCGCTCCGGGTTGTACTCCTCCGGGAGGGCGTCCATGTCGAAGAAGCCCTGCCACTCGTAGCGGCCGTCGCCCGGGACCGGCAGCAGTCCGTCGTGCCAGGTCCGGCGCGGGAAGAGGCCCGCCGGCTTGTACCCGATGTTGCCGTCGACGTCCGCGTAGACCTGGTTCTCGGAAGGTCCGCCCCAGAGGTTCAGCGCCGCGCGGAACTCGCGCCAGTTGGCCGCACGCATGTAGGCGAGGCTGCCGAGGTAGGGCGCCATGCCAACTTCCAGCCACCCCGCGCGCACGGCGTAGAGGCGCTCGGCGTCGCGGTACACGACGGGGCCGTGGCGCGTGAACTCGAGAACCGCCGCCACCGCGGGGCCGTCACGGACGCCGATGGACTCCACCAACCGTTCCACCGGTTCGCCCGCGGGGTAGAAGTACAGGTCCTCCTGGTCGATCGCGAAGATGGTCAGGCCGAAGGCAATGCGCTCGTTGTGTCCGATCGAGATGCCCGGGAGCGCCGGTTCGCCGGCCCCGGTCACGTTCAGGCCCGGCGCGACAAGGTGCGCGACGTAGCGGAGGGAGGGCACGGCATGCCTCCGGTGCGGGTCGTTCGCCAGGATCGCCCCTGGACCGGCCGTGCGCGCAGGTGCGATGACCCAGTTGTTGCTCCCGACAGCGGCCTCCTGGTCCGGCGGAACGGGCGGCTCCGGCGCGCGGCTGCCCTGGAACTGCACGGGCGCCTTGGCGAGCAGGTACACGTTCAGCACGTCCGGCGGGACCGTGCAGGGATCGAACCCTGCCGGGACCCGGACCTCCCATGCGGGCTCGAGCCGCCGCCAAAGGGTCGCCCGGTCGACGCCGGCCTGACACATGAGCCGCGCCCGCGTCACTTCCGAGACGGCGTTGCGCCACAGACCGTGGCTGCGGATGCGCACCACGTCTGCCGCCTCCCAGAAGTCCGGTTGGTAGTCGAGCAGCGTGAACTCGACGGGGAGCGCGACGCGTTCTTCCCGCACGAGGCGGACGTACGCGTTGATGCCTGCCACGAACGCTTCCGCGATCCGCTTGCCGTCCGCCCCGTAGGCGAGCCACTCCCGGTACATGTCGCCCCGGAACAGGAAGAGCCGGTTCGCCCGGTCCTGCGCCACGAAACTCGCGCCGAAGACCTCGGACAGTCGTCCGAGTCCGCGCCGCCGCCAGAGGTCGATCTGCCAGAGGCGATCGCGTGCGGCGTTGAAACCCTGAACGAAGAAGGCGTCGTAGTGCGACCCGGCGTAGATGTGAGGAACGCCCCACGTGTCCACCAGGATCTCGGCGGGGCGTTCGAGCCCCCCGACCACGTGCGTCACGTCGGGCGCAGCCGGCTGTGCCAGGGACCACGGCGTAATCGCCAGCGCGAGGGCTACCGCCGGCAACGCACGCAACGCCTTCATGAGGGGCCTCCTGCGGGGATGCGGCTATTGTACCGGGCGCCCGTAGCGTCGCCGACAATGGCGAGATCAATCAGGGTGTTGCGTCGAACTCCTCGTGTCGTCCCGTCGCCAACCGAACATGATATTTAACATAATATATAT
>VXNE01000285.1 GCA_009840715.1 Gammaproteobacteria bacterium | reverse complement strand
GCGCCGAACGCTGGCTCGACAGCGACAACGTGGTGGCGCGCGTCAACCTGCCCAAAATGCCGATCCGAACGCAGCCTCGCCTGGCTCCTGCCGCCACGTGACGAACTTGAACGGAGCGTCGCCGGGCGAAAGAAGCCTCAACTTGGCCGATACTTGACGCCTCGGGACCACCTGAGCAGCCCGGACGGGACATCCTCTTGAGGAACAGGGAGCAGACCACTGTGGACTATCGCGACTTGCTGAACCCGGCGACCTTCGCCGATGAGCCCTATCTCCATGCGCTGACGGCGCACATGCGCGCGCACGATCCGCTCCCTTTGGTCGAGACGGATGCGTACAAACCCGTCTGGATCTGCGCCAAACACGCCGACATCCTCGAGGTGGAGCGCCAGCACGACAGGTTCCTGAATACGGCGAGATCGGTGCTGCAGCGCAAGGAGATCGAGCAGCGGCAGGTGGCGCGGGGAGCCCAGCTTCGCACGCTGATCAACATGGACGAGCCGGATCACACGCGGTTTCGGAATCTGACGAAAGACTGGTTCATGCCGAACAACCTCAAGAAGGTCGAGGGGCGCGTGCAGGCCATCGCGAAAGCCGCGGTGGACCGCATGTTGGAGATGGGGCCCGAGATCGACTTCGTCCGGGACGTGGCCATCTGGTACCCCCTGCGCGTGATCATGATGATCCTCGGCGTGCCGGAGGAGGACGAGCCGCGCATGCTGCAGCTTACCCAGGAGCTGTTCGGCGCCGACGATCCGGATCTCCGGCGCGGCGAGGCGACGCCGGAAGACCGCGACGCCGTCATCATCGACTTCATGCGGTACTTCACCCAGATGACCGCGGATCGCCGGGCGCATCCGGGGGACGACGTGGCCACCGTCATCGCCAACGCGCGGATCGACGGCGAGCCGATCGGTGATCTGGAGGCCATGTCCTACTACGTCATCCTGGCTACCGCCGGGCACGATACGACGAGTTCGTCGACGGCCGGCGGACTGCTCGCCCTGCTCGAACATCCGGACGAATTTCAGAGGGTGCGGGACGATCCGTCCATGATCCCGACCGCCATCGACGAGACGGTTCGATGGGTCACCCCGGTGAAGCACTTCCTTCGCTACGCGACCGAAGACTACGAACTGCGCGGCAAGGTCGTGCAGGAAGGCGACGCGATGATGATGCTCTACCCGTCGGCGAATCGCGACGAGGACGTGTTCGACGAGCCGTTCCGGTTCATCGCGGACAGGCGGCCCAACCGTCACCTGGCTTTCGGGCACGGGGCGCATCACTGTCTCGGACACCTGTTGGCCAAGATGGAGATGCGGCATCTCTACGGGGAGCTGTTCCGGCGCGTGGAGCGCATCGAACTGGTCGGCGAGCCAAGGCTGGCGCAGTCCCTCTTCGTGGGCGGGCTCAAGACCCTGCCGATACGGTTCACGCCGATGTAGGGGCGCGGCTCGTCCCCGCCCGAGCAGGCGCCAAGCGCCTGCGTTCGTCCGGGGGAGCGCCCGTTGAATCATGGTCCTGTTCACCGTCTTCGTGCTCGGGTTCCTCGAGATCAGCCTGCCGCTGCCCATCGTCATCGTGATGGGCGGGGCCATGGAGCCGGCGTTCGCGCTCATCGGCATCTCGGGTAGCGCGGGCACGCTGTTCTTCATCTATCTCTCGCAACCGGTGCGACGCTGGGTCGTGCGGCGATGGGGGATGGACAGCGTCATCTTCACGCGCACCGAGCGGTTCATGGTCAGGTACGGGGCCGTCGGGGTGGGGCTGCTGGCGCCGATGATCCTGGGACATGCCCTCACGGCCGTCGCTGCCGTCGTGCTCGGCGCGCCGACCCGCAAGCTGGCGCTGTGGATGATCGTTGGCGTGTGGCTGTGGACCGTCTTCTACTATGCGGTGATTCTGGCGGGGGCGACGTGGATCGTGGGGGTCGATTGACGGGGCCTCGGGCAGACAGGGGGGCATTCGAGACGGGACGCCACAAGGGCGTCCCCTACACGTGCGATGGACTGCAGGCTGGACTGCGCCACACTGCGCGAGCTGTCGGCCAGTTGGGCCGCGGCCGATGCCGAGCAACGCCATGGCGATGCCGTGTGGCGCGCACAGTACCGCGACCGTTCGGGACGAAGCCTCGTTCTGCTCTTCGAATTCCAGTCGACGGTCGACCGGGACATGGCCGCGCGCGTGCTGGAATACCAGAGCATGGCATTCGACTCCCGAGATCCTGCGTGCGCGGCCCTACCTGTTCCTTGACACCGGGCGCGGCGCCCCGGACGATCTTCCGGCGGACAACATCGTCGCCGCGGTGTTCCAACTGGACAACGCGTCGTCCGCCGATGCCGCTGCCAAAGATGTTCCCGGCGAGCGGCCCGGCTGCGGTCGCCGCGCTTCGGGACGAGTTGCGGAACAGGGAGGAGAGCATGACAAGGCTGGCGCGCCGCGCGAAGGAGTGGGAGTCCGAATGGCTGCGCGAGGACATGGAGCGCGGTATCGAGCAGGGCATGGAACGCGGCTTCGCGCGCGGCATGGAAGACCAACGCGCGCTGCTGTGCCGCCAGGCGGAGCGCAAGTTCGGACGGGAGGTCGCGGGAACACTGGCTCGCCGATTGGCGGCCGTGACGGATTCCGAGCGGTTGGCGTTGGTCGGGGACTGGATCATCGACTGCGATGCCGGCGCAGCCCTGCTCGAACGCGTGGCGGAGCCGTCGACGTAGCCCGCTCACGGCCCACGGCGGGCGCGGCCTGCCGTTCCTGCGCCCAAGGCTTGCGAGCCGGAGGGCGCACCGCGAGAATGCCCGGCCGATGACCTTCCTGAGCCCATGGCGACTCGCCCGCCTGACGGTGCGCCCGTCGGAGGCCGGCGAGCATCTCGCGGCCGCCACCCCCGAAGCGCACGACGTCATCCTCCGGCTCGTCCTTCCCCTGAGCGTCGTTCCACCCGCGCTCGCCTGGATCGGGGGCGCCACGTTCGGCTGGCGGCTCGGCGGTGGGGAGCCGCTGTACATCCCGGCGGGCGGGCTCGCCCTGATCAGCCTGGCGTACTTCGTCGCCCTGGTGACCGGGTTCGTGAGCACGGCGCTGGTCGCCTCCTGGATGGCCGGGACGTATGGCGCGCGGCGCGAGTTCGGCGCGCACCTGGCGTTCGTCGCGCTGGTGGGCATGCCGGCGATCCTCGCGAGCGTGGCGCATCTCGCCCCGCACGCGTTCGTCAACATGCTGCTGCTCATCCCGGCGTTGATCTGGTGCCTGTATCTGCTGTACCGCTGCCTGCCGGCGGCGCTCGGCACCACGCCTGAGCAGGGCATTCTGATGGCTTCCTCCGTGGTCGCCTACGTTCTTGTGGCGTTCGTCAGCCTGCTCGGCATCACCGTGGTGCTCTGGAGCGGCGGCATCGGCCCGTCGTTGGGGGTGTGATGCCGGCCGGGGAGCGCTATCACGACCGGGTCGCCGGATGGCTCACGGGCTTCGCGGTCCTCTGGTCCCTGCTCGGCATGACGGCGGGGGTCTATATCGCAGCCGAGCTGGTTTGGCCGACCATCGACTTCGGCCAGGAGTGGCTGAGCTACGGCCGGCTGCGCAACCTGCACACCAACGCCGTGATCTTCGGTTTCGGCGTCTCGGCGCTGATGGCGACCGCCTTCTACAGCGTGCAGCGCACCTGCCACGTGCCGCTGTTCGCGCCGGGGCTCGCCTGGTTCGTCGCCCTGGCCTGGCAGGCGACGTTGCTCGCCGGGGGCGCCTCGCTCCTGGCCGGCTGGACCGGGGGCAAGGAGTACGCGGAGCTGGAGTGGCCCATCGACATCGCCATCGCCGTCGTCTGGGTGTGCTTCGCGGTGGTCTTCTTCGGGACGATCGCCCGGCGCCGCATCCAGGCGATCTACGTGTCCAACTGGTTCTACGGCGCGCTCATCATCGTGATCGCCATGCTGCACATCGTGAACAGTCTGGCGATCCCGGTGACCTGGTCGAAGTCCTACTCGCTGTTCGCCGGGGCCCAGGACGCCATCGTGCAGTGGTGGTACGGCCACAACGCGGTGGGCTTCCTGCTGACGGGCGGGTTCCTGGGCATGCTCTACTACTTCCTGCCCAAGCACGCCGACCGGCCGATCTGGAGCTACCGGCTGTCGATCGTCGCGTTCTGGGCGTTCACCTACAGCTACATCTGGGCCGGGCCGCACCACCTGCACTACAACGCCGTGCCGGAGTGGGTGCAGTCCCTCGGCATGATCATGAGCCTGGTGCTGCTCGCGCCGTCGTGGGCGACGATGGTCAACGGCGTGATGACCGTCGCCGGGGCCTGGGAGAAGCTGCGCACGGACGTGGCGCTCAAATTCATCGTGCTGTCGCTCGCGTTCTACGGGCTCGCGACCTTCGAAGGGCCGATGATGTCCATCAAGAGCGTCAACGTCGTGAGTCATTTCACCGACTGGACCGTCGGCCACGTGCACTCCGGCGCGCTCGGCTGGAACGCGCTGATCACGTTCGGCACGTTCTATTTCCTCGTGCCGCGGCTGGTGGGTGCGGAACTCCATAGCACGCGCCTCGCGAACTGGCATTTCTGGCTGGCGCTGGCCGGGGTGATGCTCTACGTGCTGGCGATGTGGGGGGCGGGCGTCTCGCAGGGGCTGCTGTGGCTGAGTCTCGATGAGATCGGCGAGTTGAGCTTCAGCTTCAAGGACATCATGGCGAGCATGGCGCCGTACTACGCGCTGCGGCTGGTGGCGGGGGTCGTGTTCCTCAGCGGCGCGGTGCTGATGGCGATCAACCTGTGGATGACCGTGAAGGGCCGGGTCATCGTCCGGGTGGCGCCGCCCGCCGTGGCGGAGAGCGCCGCATGAATGCCGTCGACCTGCATCGCCGGCTTGAGCGCCACAGCGGTTTGCTGATCTTCGGCATCCTGTTCGTCTCGGCGATCGGCGGGCTGGTGCAGGTGCTCCCGAGCGTGCTGGACGACCGGCTGGCCACGCCGGGACCCGATGTGAAGCCGTACGGGCCAGTGGAACTGACCGGCCGCGACATCTACATCCGGGAGAGCTGTGGCACGTGCCACTCGCAGCAGGTACGCCCGCTGCTGGCGGAAGTGCGGCGCTACGGGGCGTTCTCGCGGGCGGATGAGTTCGCGTTCGATCGGCCCTTCCTGTGGGGGTCGAAGCGGACCGGTCCCGACCTGCACCGCATCGGGGGCCGGTACTCGGATGTCTGGCACCGGCTGCACCTGCTCGATCCGCGCGCGGTGGTGCCGGACTCGATCATGCCCGCGTATCCCTGGCTCGGGGAACGGGCGGCGGACGCGGAGGGCGACATCCAGGCCAAGATGCGGGCGCTCCGCTTGCTCGGCCATCCGTACACGGATGCAGACATCGAGGCGGCGCCCGCGGCACTGGAGGGACTGACGGAGGTCGACGCGCTCGTGGCCTACCTGCAGGGGCTCGGCACATCGACCGGGGGGGACACCCGATGACCTGGTTCCTGTTCGCGGGGGACATGCTGGTGATGGCCTTCATGGCGGGGCTCGCGGTGTGGGCGCTGTGGGGTTCCTCGGACGAGGCGGTCGAGAAGACGGCGGGCATTCCGCTGGACGACGAGCGGGACGATGCTTGAGACGGCTGCGTTGCCGGGCGCGTTCTGGGGCGGCTGGGTGCTGGTGCTCACCGTGGGTAGCCTCGTGGGGCTCGGGTGGCTGGTGTTCAGCGTGTACTTCGGCCGCGGCGCCGACGAGGACGAACCCAGTCCCGTGTGGGACGGCAACCTGCAGAAGGGCGCGCATCCCGCGCCGCTCTGGTGGTTCTGGCTGCTGTTCGGCTCGCTCGTGGTCTCGGTGGTGTACCTGATGCTCTACCCGGGCCTCGGGGTCCTGGGCGGGGCGCTTCAGTGGTCGCAGGGCGGCGAACTGCGCGAGCGCCAGGCGCGCTACGCGACCGAGTTCGGGCCGACGCGGCGGCTCGTCGCGGAAGCGGAGCTCGAGACATTACAGGACAGTCCGGGGCTCATGGCCTCGGCGCAACGGGTGTACGACCGGAACTGCGCCACCTGCCATGGGTACGACGCCCGGGGCCAGGCGGACCTCTTCCCCGACCTGCGCGACGCGGAGTGGCAGTGGGGCGGCGACCCGGCGCAGATCGACCAGTCGATCCGCCACGGGCGCCAGGGTGTGATGGTCGGCTGGTTGCCGGTGGTGGGGGAAGAAACCGTGGATGCCCTGACCGACTATGTGCTGGCCATGCCCAATGGCGCACCGGCCGATCATCCCGGCGCACAGCCCTACACGCTGTACTGCAGCGCCTGCCATGGCCCGGGTGGTGAAGGCAATGCGCTGCTCGGCGCGTCCAACCTCCTGGACGACGTCAGCCTGTACGGCAACTCCGCGGAAGCGGTCCGGCATTCCATCGCCGTGGGTCGCGAAGGCGAGATGCCGGCCTTCGCGGACCGACTCGACGACACACAGATTCAGCTGCTGGTCGCCTGGTTGACCGCCCCGACGCCCTAACCGCGTCTCTTCCTCTCCCATGGGACACACGCCCAATCGGTCCTACACCGACTTGGCGTTGGCGCACGTGACGCGGCGCGGATTTCCTACAGATGGACGAGAGATTGCCCGATGCGGTGGCGGGTGTGGCTATGGGAATCTCGTCGCGATGGCCACCCCCCGCCACAAGCTGGTCGACGAGGAGCATGCAGCCTGCTACCACGTGACCTCGCGCTGCGTCCGGCGCGCCTGGCTATGCGGCTACGACCCCTTCACGCGCCGCAACTACTCCTACCGCAGGCGATGGCTGGTCGAACGCATGAAGCGCCTGGCTCGCTGCTTCGCCGTGGAGATCTTCGGCTACGCCGTCATGAGCAATCACTTCCACCTGGTGCTGCGCTACGACCCGAAGGCCTGTGAATCCTGGACCGACGAGGAAGTGGCGCGGCGCTGGTTCGAGGCGTTTCCGCCTCGCGAAGACGGCCGCCCGAGCGAGCAGCGTGATGCGGAAGCCCGCGAGCTGCTCATGGACGATCCGGAGCGCCTCGCCCGGGCGCGTCGGACACTCGGCTCGCTCTCCCACTTCATGAAGCACCTTCAGATTACGTCACCTTGTCAGGCGACCACATTTTCCATAAGATATTGTTTTAGTTGACTTTGTTGCGCTTGATACGGTCAACATTCTCGTCTCTGACCCTCCCGCCGTTACAACGGATTTACAACATTTTCGCTTCGCATTCGACGGAGTGACCACCTGGATCGTCCTGCGCCGTCGAGACAGCGCCGGCTCCACCATGCTGAGGCCCGCGTGGCGCGCGGGGGCGGGCGCAGCTGTAATAGAGGGCCGGCCGGTGGCCGGGCAGGGCCCGCGGGGAAGCGACGGCGCCCCCCCGCGCGGGCGGACGCTTGGGCGGGGTATCTCCCTTGCCGCCCCTCCGAAGACCGCTCGCCGGGTCCGGTTAGCGCGATCTGCTACGGGCACACGCCCTCCGTCCCTACGCACGCATCGAAGTTCCGCTCCCGGTCCGAGACGGCGACACCCCATGTTCGGCGAGGGGGCTCCCTTGTCCAGTCGGGTCGGCCCCAGGTCGTCTCCAAGCGCCCAGCACCGAACAACGTCTCAGCATGAGTGGTTCGTGCAGTCGCACCAAGTTGCCCCTACCGGCGGCGTCCACATCCCCCCGATCCTCAACGGCGGCGAGTTCCGGCATCCGCCTGCCACCCTTTCTCTGGCGTTGACTTGGCAAGCGGCAAACCCGAACCTGCCACGTGCCCCATACCAGCGCCCAGGGTTTGATCCGAGCCGGATGGTTTCAGACACCGACAAGTACGAACGCCCGATAGGTGTGATCTTCGACACAGGACAAGGACGCCGCATCGTGGGACAACTCCGGCTGAAGAGGGCCGATCTGTTCGACAGTAACGTGGTCAGCATCGCGGACGAACAGTTCGTGCACGTCGACGACGCGGGTTCCCTACACGGGGTATCGGAGGCCGGCAAGGTTTCTCTTCTCGATTGCGTCGGGGGCGGCATGTTGAGTACGGCAGGCTGGGACGACTTCTCGATACACCACGGCGACGTCGCGTTCCGCTACGCGCTGTTCGGCCACCGGCATCTCGGCGCCGATCAGAACTGCATACGGGGCATCGAACTGACCCTGGACGGTGTCGAATCGAGCGTCTTCGCATACGACAAGTTCCAGCGATTTGGGCACATAGACGGCGCAGACGACGAGATCCTCGATGCCATCAGAAGAAAGCGTCCTGACTATCTGAAAGGCGAGTTCGTGAAGGGCCAGGCGATCGTGTCCTATTTCACCGGGCACTGGGACGTTCTGCCAAGATTCGAAACCGCGCTCGGGACCGTGCACGTTGGACGGTCAATGCGCTTCGACCGGTTTGGCCGTGGGCTGCAGGACACACCCCGCATAGCAGTCGACTTCGACGACCACCCGACAACGCTGGAAGGCGCGTGGCGGAAGATGCGGAAGGTCCGCCAGTTCTTCGCCTTGATGATGGGCTACGCGCCGGCGTGGAGGGACGTCGTCGTATTCACGTCCCGGCTCAACGATGAGGGGTTCAGGCACGATCCGAACGGCAGACTCGAGGTGTTTGGCCCAAACGAATGGAAAGAGATCCCCGAAGACGCAGAGACCGGTGCAACGTTGATCGACGCCTCGCGGCATCCCGATCATTTCGTGGAGGTGATGACGAAGTGGCTTGAGCGCAACGAGGAGCCCCGAAGAATGAGCGCGAATACGCGCTACTTCGGCTGCCTCCAGGGAACGTCGAGCCGCGTCATTGAGGACAGCATCGTGTCCGCAGCCAACACCTTTGATCTGTTGCCCGATCAAGACAAGCCGGAGCCCGAGCCCCTTCCAGACCACGTCCTAAAGGTCCTCAAAGATGCGCGCGCGAAGATCCGATCCGGGATGCCTCCGACCCCGCAGAGGGCGGACGTATTGAACGCGCTGGGCCGCATTCGAGCGAACAAGCGACTTCGCGACGTCGTCGAGCACCGGGCGGCAGTCGTTTTGGATCATTTCGGCGGGCACAGCCTCAGGGACCTTGGAGCGATGATTCGGCTCGCCGTGCAGTGCCGCAACCACTACACCCACGGGCCTGCCGAAGGTCCCGGTGAGGTGGACTTCGCAGACTTCAAAGTCGTGGACGTCCTCACCGAGATCCTGGAGTTCATCTACGGAGCTTCGGAACTCCTGCTGTGCGGGTGGGACCCATCCACGTCCGCGCGTGCAGACTGGCACCCGATTGGCGCATACCCGAGTTTCCATGAGCAACGTCGCTCCGCAGTTCTTGGACCGGGCGCAGCAGACGAGAGTGAGCCTGGTCCTGCCGAGTAAGCGGCGCCGTCGAGACCGAGCCCACGGTAGGGGCCGACAGGCCGCACTACTTGCTGCGGTGTGGCGATGGCCTCCGGGCCCGAGCTGTCGTGCTGCGCACCGAGCCTCGTCCCGAGTCTCGGCCATCGCGTGGCCCAGGCCAATCCCATCAGAGCCGCCCCTGGCGTTTGCTCGCGAACGCGCAGCTTCACGCGGAGAGCCATGTCCATGAGTCGCTTAGTGTCCTTGGCCGAAGCCCCTGAGGACTATCTTGCGCGCCTCAAAAGGACTTGATCGAGCCCCCGAGTCTTCACGACTAAGCGTTGACTCATACTGTATGGATACCCAGCCTCAGCGGTGGGACTCGTCGTCCACCCGCCGATCGCCAGTGGCGCCTCTTTTGGATTTGAACTCGCAAGGGCACTCGTCGACACAAGAGCGCTCGTCGACTTGTCCGTATGATCTACGTATGTTACGGTAACGTCCCGTACACCTGCTTCTACGACGTGGAGGAGGCGATGAGGTCGGAGCGGTTCGAAATGCGACTTGACCGAGAGACACTGGAACAGGTGGACAAGTGGCGGGCGGCCCTTCCCGAAGTGCCCTCTCGTGCCGAGGCCATGCGGAGGCTAGTGAGCGCGGGACTGGCTGTTTCGAACGTCGATACAGTGCGCCTCAACGAAGGCCAGAAGCTGATCCTCATGATGTTGCGGGACCTGTACAACCACCACGACGTTCACGGTGAGATCGATCCCGAATTCGTTGCGGAGACAATCTGGGGCGGTCATCACTGGGGTTTGGAGTGGCAGTATCCCGGGATATTCGGCGTTCGGTCTACCGACCCACGTGTGGTGGCCGAAGTCGGCGACATATTGGAGATGTGGCACTTCATCGAGTCCGGCTACGAGAGACTGTCCGATCCGGAGAGAGCGATTGTCGCTCAGGATGCGGCACCCTTTGGCAAGCATGTAGCGTTTCCCGGCTTCGATGGCAACAATGAGACCGAGCACGCCAGTATCGCGCGCCATCTCGTGAACAGGCTCGAGAGATTCACTCGTTTCCAAGGTCGAGACCTCAATTCGCATCTGCCTTCCCTGGATGCATATCGACGGATGCTGCGAGTCTTTCAATCCATACGGCACACCTTGTCGCGTAGGGAGTTGTCAGGCTCGCAAATCGCACTTCTGCTGAAGGCGCAGCAACATTCACCGGGAGGGAGTTCTTAGTGACGTCCGTCGCGATGAACAGTGAGTGGACTTGCTTTCGTGGACACCCTGAGACTGTGGTCAGGACGTGTCACGATGACGACGAGCCGTTACGCGCCGGAGTACCGGCGGTGGATGGTGGAGTTGGTACGTACGGGTCGCAGGGCGGAGGAGCTGTTGCAGGAGTCCGAGTGCTCGCCACACGCGATCCGCAACTGAGTGCGCCAAGCGCACCTTGACCAGCGCCGCCGGTCGGACGGTATGACGTCGGTGGAACGCGATGCGCTGCGGCTCTTGCGGCTGGAGAACCTGGGAGACTGTCAGATTTTCCGTGTCACGGGCCATAGCATGAGTCCAGGAAGGAGG